>NZ_CM001466.1:638006-664025 GCF_000231055.2 Saccharomonospora azurea NA-128
GCGGCCGTGCGCGCGGTGCGGCGTGGGCCGCGGGTGGTGTGGGCCCGTGCGGGGTTCTGGTCGTCGTCGAGGTCGAGGGTGTCACGCAGCGGGGTCTCGCGGATGAAGAGCACCGCGACGGCGGTGACCACCGCGATCACTGCCGAGATGAGGAAGAGCGTGCCCGTGGCGTCGCCGTAGGCGGCGCGCACGATCTCCTGCACCGGCGCGGGGAGGGCGCTCACGTCGAGGGTGCCGTTGGTGGTGAACCCGCCGTCGGTGGCGATGCCGCGTGCGGCGAGGGATTCGGACACGATGGCAGACACCCGTGCTCCGAGCACCGCGCCGAGGGCGGAGACGCCGGTGGCGCCGCCGAGGGTGCGGAAGAAGGTCACGGTGGCGGTGGCGGCGCCGACGTTGCGCATGCCGACGGTGTTCTGCGCGGCCAGGACGAGGTTCTGCATGACGGAGCCCACGCCGATGCCCATGAGGGCGAGGAAGACACCCATCCACCACAGGTTGGTGTCGTGGTCGACCTGCGACAGCAGCGTCAGGCCGACGAGAAGCACCAGCGATCCACCGACGAGGAACGGCTTGGTGCGGCCGAGGCGCGAGACGAGCCGGCCGGTGATCGTGGACGAGCTCACCATGCCCAGCACCATGGGTAGGGTGAGCAGGCCGGCGATGCTCGGGGAGAAGCCGCGCGCGGTCTGGAAGTACTGCACGAGGAAGACGGTGCCGCCGAACATGGCGGTGCCCACGGCGAGTGAGCCGACGACGGCGAGGGTGAAGGTGCGGTTGCGGAACAGGTGCAGCGGCACGACGGGTTCGCGCACCTTGCTCTCGACGAGGATCGCCCCGGCACCGAGGAGCACGGCGGCGCCGACGAGCACGGCCGTGTGGGGGCTCCACCAGGCGAAGTCCTTGCCCGCGAGGGTGACCCACACCAGCAGCACGGTGACGCTGCCGACGATGAGGGTGGCGCCGAGCCAGTCGATGGAGACGTCGCGCTTGACGACGGGCAGTTTGAGGGTGCGGCCGAGCAGGATGAAGGCGATGACGGCGATGGGCACGCACACCCAGAACGACCAGCGCCAGCCGAGCGGCGAGTCGACGACGAGCCCGCCCACCAGCGGGCCTGAGACCGTGGCGATCGCGAAGGTGGCGCCGATGTAGCCGGCGTAGCGGCCGCGGTCACGCGGCGCGATCATCGCGGCGATGACCGCCTGGATGAGCGCCTGCAGACCGCCCATGCCGATGCCCTGCACGGCGCGGAAGGCGATGAGCTGCGGCATCGACTGCGCGAACCCGCCCAGCACACAGCCGATCGTGAAGATCACGATCGCGGTCTGGTACAGCACCTTCTTGCTGAACAGGTCGGAGAGCTTGCCCCAGATGGGAGTCGTGGCGGTGGAGGTGAGCAGCATCGCCGTGACCACCCACGTGTACTGGCCTTGGGTTCCGTGGAGGTCGGCGAGGATGGTGGGCAGGGCGCTGGAGACGATGGTGGAGGACAGCATCGCGACCAGCAGGGCCGAGAGCAGACCCGTGAAGGCCTTGAGGATCTGCCGGTGCGGCATGGACGTCGTGACGGGGCTCGGGGGCGTCGGGCTGGACGGCGCGGACGTGGTGGCTCCTTCAGGCTGGTGGGGCTCGTCGGTCAACGGGCACAGGTAATTAACAATGCTAACGAAAGAAGTTGTGTGCAGCAACTATGCGTTGGGGGTCGGGTTGACCTCCACCGCAGTGGAGATGCGACGGTGTCGGGGTGACCAGCACGCAGAAGACGACGGCGGTTCCCGCGCTGGACTGGAACGTCAACGCACTCGACCTGGACGCGTATCTCCGCCGCATCGGCGTCTCCGCAGACTCTGTATCGGCGCGCAACCTCGCCGCGTTGCACGAAGCGCATGTGCGCTCGATCCCGTTCGAGAACGTCGACGTGCTCCTGGGTCGGCCCCCGAGCCTGGAGCTGCCCGACCTCACGGCCAAACTCGTGCACAGCCGGCGCGGCGGGTACTGCTTCGAACACGGCCTGCTCTTCGCCGCCGCGCTCGAACGCCTCGGCTACGGCGTCACGCGCTGTGTGGGGCGCGTGGGGTTCACCCGCCCGGAGATGCCCGAAACGCACCTGGTGCTGCTGGTGGACGTCGGCGCCGAGCGGTTCCTCGCCGACGTGGGTTTCGGGTCCGGACTGCTGAGGCCGCTGCCGCTGGCCGACGGCGCGAACACCGAGTACGGCGGATGGCCGTTCCGCCTGCGGCGCGACGGGCGGTACTGGCTGCTGGAAGCCCCCACCGGCGACCCCGGCGACCCCGGCGACGGGTGGCGTGTCGAGCACGGCTTCGACGAGACCCCGAAGCGGCCCGTCGACTACGAGGTCGCCAACCACTACGTCGCCACGCACGCGAACTCGCCGTTCACGCGGCGGCTGATCGTGCAGCGCCGCGACCACGGCGTGTCCCGCAAACTCCTCGGCCGCCACTACCTCGTGGAGTACACCGACGGCCGCCAGGCCGAGTCGACGGTCGTCACCCCCGACGAGCTCGGCGACGTGCTGCGCTCGCTGGACATCGTCGTCGAGGGCGCCGACCTGGCCCGGCTGCGGGAGGTCTACGCCGGGGAGTAGCACGACGACGGTGCGCTCGCGCCGGGTGATCGCGTGCCAGGATGAGCGCATGGGGGTGCTGCACGGGAGAGAAGCCGAACAGGCCGTGCTTGCCGGACTGCTGGCGCGAGCCCGGGCGGGCGCCAGCTCGGCACTGCTCCTGCGCGGTGAGCCGGGCATCGGCAAGACGGCGTTGCTGGACCATGTGGCCGAGACCGCCGGGGACCTGCGGCTGCTGCGCGGCACCGGGGTCGAGTTCGAGGCGGAGTTGCCGTTCTCGGGGCTGCAGTTGTTGCTGCGGCCCGCACTCGACGCTCGCACGGCGCTGCCCGGACCGCAGCGCGAGACCCTCGAAGCGATCTTCGGCCTCGGGCCTGCGACCGGTTCCGAATCGATGCTGGTCGGGCTCGCAGTGCTCTCCCTGCTGGCGGAGTACGCGGGACAGACGGGGTTGGTATGCCTCGTCGACGACGCGCAGTGGCTCGATCGGGCGTCGCGGGACGCCCTCGTGTTCGCCGCTCGTCGCCTGCACGCCGAGGCTGTGGTCATGATCTTCGCCGCCAGGGACGGCGAGGAATCCGGCCCCGAACCCGGTCTCCCGGAACTGCGCTTGTCCGGACTGGGTCCGGACGCGGCGGCCGCCGTGCTCGACCGGCATCCACTCACACCGGCGGTGCGCTACCGGGTGCTTGCCGAGGCGGGCGGCAACCCGCTGGCACTGCTGGAGTTGCCGATCGCCCTGGCCGGCGAAGGCGGCACCAGGTCCTCGCCGGGAGCGCTTCCTCTCACCAGTCGCCTGCAGCTGGCCTTCCACGGCCAGGCCAGCCGGATGCCGGAAGCCTGCCAGACGCTGCTCCTGGTGGCGGCTGTGGACGAGACCGGAGAGCTCGGCGTGATCCTACGGGCTGCCGGCGTGCTGGGGGCCGCCGTCGAGGATCTGTCTCCCGCAGAGCGGGCAGGCCTGGTGGTCCGCGTCGGCGCGGACGGCACCACGATCCGCTTCCGTCATCCGTTGCTCCGCGCCGCCGTCCACCAGCGGGCACCGCTCGGGCAGCGCCTCGCGGCCCACCGTGCGCTCGCCACCGCCCTGAACTCTCCCGAGCACGCCGACCGCCGAGCCTGGCACCTCGCGGCCGCCACCACCGGTGCCGACGAGGCGGTCGCAGGCGCACTGGAACGCACCGCCGCCCGGGCTCGCGAACGCCATGGTCACGAGGCAGCCGCAGCGGCCTACGAACGGGCCGCCCGGCTGAGCGTCGAGCCCGCCGCCCGAGCCCGCCGCGAGGTCCTGGCGGCGGAGGCGGCACTGGAAGCGGGCGATCTGGAGCGTGCCCGAGCACTCGGGGACCGCACGGCGCGGCGGCTACAGGACGGGGACGCGGCAGTGGACGCACGCCTCACCCGAGTCCGGGCATTCGCCCACTTCTGGCAGGGCGCTCACACCACCGCCCACCGGTTACTGCTCGACGGTGCCGCACGTCTCCGCGACACCGAACCGGGCGAGGCCGCAGCATCGCTCGTCCAGGCGATGCACACCTCCTGGTATCTGGGAGAACGTCAGCTCTCGAACACCGTGGAGCGGCTGACGGCGCTGCCGTTGGACGAGACGGATCCCTTCGCGCCGGTAGCGTCCTACCTCGCCCATCTCGCCGGCGACCGGTCCGAGCGACCGCTGCCGCTGGGCGACACTCTCACGGCGATGCGGCAGCGCGGCCGGGTCGCCGACCAGGTACTCATGATTCTCTGCGGCGCGGCGCTCGCGTTGGGACAGGACAGCGACGCTTACGAGTTGGCGACCGCGCTCGCCGCCGAACATCGTGACCGGGGCGGTGCCGGGCGGCTGCCGACGGTGTTGTTCTTCATGGCCGAAGGCGAGGTGTTCACCGGTCGGCACCGCGACGCGCTCGCCACGGCGACGGAGGCTCTGCGGCTCGCCCGGGACACGGGTCAGCAGCAGTGGGTCAGCCAGTTCAGTAGCGTGCTGGCCTACCTCGACGCGGTCGCGGGCAGGGAGTCGGACTGTCGGCACCATGTCGAAGCGGGGCTGGCGGACGCCACCGCGACGGCCATGTCTCCGGGCGCGCCGTGGGCTCACTGGGCGTGGGGGTTGCTGGATCTCGGCCTGGGCCGCGCCGAGGCGGCGCTCACTCGCTTCGAACGGCTGACCCGCGAGCCGATGCGCCATCACCTCTGCGCCACCCGTTCGACCCCCGACCTGGTGGAGGCTGCCGTACGGGTGGGGGCACCGGAACGCGCCGCCGATCCGTTGGCGCGCTTCGCGCGGTGGGCCGGGTCGGTCCGGCAGCCGTGGGCCGAGGCGCTCGTGCTGCGTTGCCGGGGGTTGCTGGCCGCCGACGATCAGGCAGAGTCGTTCTACCTGGCGGCCCTCGCTCTGCACGACCACGAAGGTCGAGCCCTGGAGCGCGCCAGGACCGCGCTGCTGTACGGCGAGTGGTTGCGCAGGGCTCGGCGCAAGGCCGAGGCTCGCACGCACCTGAGCTCAGCTCTGGAGGTGTTCGACCGGCTGCGTATGCGACCGTGGGCCGACCGTGCCCGCGGAGAGCTCACCGCCGCCGGCGTCCACGGCCACCGGCCCTCCGGGCGGGTCGACGGCATGGCCGCCGACCTCACTCCCCAGGAACTGCAGATCGCCCGGCTCGCCGCTCAGGGAATGTCCAATCGAGACATCGCCGCGCGGCTCTTCCTCAGCCATCGCACGGTCGGATACCACCTTTACAAGGCCTACCCCAAGCTCGGCGTCGCTTCTCGTGGTGAACTCGGGAGACTCGCCGAGCAGCTGGGGTTGTGATTCCGAGTTCCCTCCTCACCCGAGGCCAGGGCGCGGCTCTCGCGAAACCTCCCGCATCGCCCGGGCGGCGGATGTCTGGTCGTAGTCCTCGCCGACACCGTCGACCAGGATGATGTCGCCGTCGATGTGTCGTGAGCGCAGCGGCGCGATTTCCTGGTAGGCGGGTGAGTCCCACCAGGCGCGGGCCTCGGCGATCCCGGGGAAGCCGATCATCACGACGTGTCCCGGCCAGCGACCTTCCTTGACCTCGTGCTGCGTGTCGTGGACGAGGAAGCGGCCACCATAGGGCGCAAAGGTGCCGGAAATCCGTTCGATGTACTCGGCGATCTCGGGATGCGGCTCAGCCTCCTGGAGGTGAGCGATGACGTAGGCGGTCACAGTTCTCCTTAACGTTGTCGGTCGGACGATCGACCCGGAAAGATTCAGACTCCGGCGGGCACCACGTCGAGAAAGCCGAGCACCTGGCTGATCCGCCCGTCGTCGCCGATCGCCACGACGTCGAAGCCGATGACCATCGGCTCGCCGCTCCCAGGCCCCAGATGCCAGGTGAAACGCGCGATGTGGTGGTGGGCGTCCACGGCACCACCGAGACTGAAGAAGAGCCCGCCGAACTGTGCCTGGACCGCCGCAATGGTGGCGTCGAGCCCGTCTCTGCCCTGCACGGAGACCAAAGGGTCGGTGTACATCGCGTCGTCGGTGAGGACCTCGGCCAGGATGGCCTGTCGTGTGGGCGGGTCGGTCTCGTTCCAGGCGGCCAGATAGCGCTGGATGAGCTCGAACGTGTCGCTCATGCCTCTCCTCAGTGGTCGTACTCGCTGGTGAACACCAACGTAGGGAGATCACGGCGATGGGGAATCTGACGTGCTTAGGTACTTCTCGCCCGCACCTCGGTACGTCCGGTGCTTGGTCGCCTGCGGACCCGCGCGAGCTTCTTTCACACTGACGGTTGTCGGTCGAGCAGCCCGACGGGGTCGGCACTGTAGGCGACCATCCAGCTGGGCTCGATGCGATACCACACGCTCTCGTCCCAGAATGGTTCGTCGCCGTCGCCGTCGTAGTGGTCGACGAGGTAGTCGCGGACGCTCGGCCAGGTCGGGTCGCTGCCTGTCCCTTCGGGGTTCAGCGGAACGGCGTGTCCGTGTGTGAAAATGCCGAGCTGCTCGCCGCGCATGTAGGTCGCGCTGATGCCGGGCCGCGCCGCGAGATGACGGGCTTTGGCGGCCTGGCGGTGGGTGCCGACGATCCAACGACCGTGCAGGAAGTGCCCGTCGGCGCCGCTGATGCGTGGCTCACCGCGCCGGGTGACGGTGGCGATGGCCAGGGTGCACATGCCTTGGCAGATCCGGACGACCTGCTCGGCGTCCAAGGTGCTGTCACCTGGCCGGATGATCGATTTGAGGTGGCTGCCGGCGCCGGCCAAAGACGTGTCGAGCAGGGCTTGGAGGCTGTGCAGCTCGTCGGGAGTTTCGAACATTCGGCTAGCCAATCAGCTCCCACCGACAATGTCGGCTCAGTGCGTAGTTGCCGACCGGAAGGTGCGAATCCGCCTCCTATCCCTTCCGGCGTATCCGATCCGGCCCTCTAGTAGGCGCTGCAGGAGTGGTCGTAGGCGGCGGCGACCACGTCGGGGGCGTGCCACCAGTAGCGGGCGGCCGCGTCCGGGTTCGCCCGTTGCGAGACGGTCGTCGCGGGAGCCGGTCCGGTGTCTCGTGCGGCTGCCGCGACGAGTGCCGGTTCGTGGTCGCCGGTGTAGGGCGCCAGGAGCGCGTCGCGGGTGTGCAGGTGCCCGCCCACCATGGTGGCCTCGACGTGCATCGCGGCGTCGACGTCGCGGAGCGGGTTGCCGCGCACCATGATCAGGTCGGCGACCTTGCCCGGCTGGAGCGTGCCCACGTCGTCGGCGACGCCGAGGTTCTCGGCGGCGTTGACAGTGGCCGTGCGCAGCGCGTCGTACGGTGTCCAGCCGTAGCCGACGAGCTCCCGCAGGTTGGCGTGCAGACCCGTTCCCACGTAGGCCAGGGGCGCGTCGGTGCCCGCCACGACGCGGCCTCCCGCGTCGGCGACGGCCTGCAGGGCGCGGACCTCGCGGCAGTCGGCGGTGTCGCAGTCCGGATCGGACGGTGCGGTGGTGTTGTCGGCGGTGTCGGCCAGCAGCTCCTGGCGCGTCCACGGCGGGTACAGCGCCAGGCGCGGGTCCGTGGCGATCTCCTCGGCGCCGAGGAAGTCGGTGGTGAACAGTGTGGCGGTCACGGACCGGCGGCCCTGCCCGTAGAGGGCGGCGACGTCGCCGTAGGAGGTGGCGGTGGCGGTGAGCGTGCGCGCGTAGCCGAGGCGTTGGGTCGCGGCCAGGTGGGTGGTGCCGTCCTGCCCGACGTGCGCGCCCGGCGACAGGTAGTGCGACGCCGAGGGCACGCCGAGGTCGTGGGCGGTGTCGATGACGGTGCGCATGCGGTCGGCGGGCAGCCGCACGTAGGTCTTGATCATGTCGTAGTCCAGGGCCTTCGCCCGGGACAGTTCCCGCTCCACCTGTTCGTCGCTGGTGGTGGGGCGCATGAAGTTGTAGTAGACGCGGGAGCCGTCGATCGGCTCTCCGGTGGCGTAGAAGCGGGGGCCGACCCGGGCCCCGGAGTCGAGCGATTCCCGGTCCTCCATGGCTCGATACACCTGGTCGCCCACCGACAGGGTGGAGGTGATGCCGTAGGCGAGGCTGACGCGGCCCTGGCGGTCGCCGTAGAAGCGGGACTCGTATTCCTGGTGCACGTGGGAGTCCATGAGCCCCGGCATGACGGTGAGGTCGGAGGCGTCGACGAACGGGCCGTTGTGGCGGGTGCCGTCGCGGTGCGGGGTCACCGACGCGATGCGGTTGCCGCGCACGACGATGTCGACGTCGTGGCGCAGCTGTCGGCTCTCGCCGTCCCAGAACGCGCCGGCGTGGATGACGGTGCGGCCGCGGGCGGTGTCGGGGCGGTAGTACAGGGGCACGTCGACGGTGCGGGCGGCGCCGGTGGTGGCGTCGGCCAGGCGGAGTTCGCCGTTCGACAGGTACAGCAGGTCCTGGGAGTCGCCGCTCCAGGACGGTGCGTCGGCGACCTCGCCGTTGAGTTCGCGGGCGGGCCCGGCCGGGGTGCCGTCGGCGGTGACGGGCAGCACGCGCAGCGTGGAGTCGACCACGAACGCCATCGACCGCCCGTCGGGCGACCACACGGGACCGTCGTCGCCGCGGGTGGAGAGGGACGCGTGCTCGGCGCCGGGGGCGTGGAAGGTCTGCTCGCCGGTGGCGACGTCCACGGTGAGGATCTGGCTGGTGCCCTCCCGGAACCGTTCCGAGTACGGCTTGACGGCGGCGAACGCCAGCGTCGTGCCGTCGGCCGACCAACTCGGGCGGCCGGGCCCGAACACCGACGGCACGAGTTCGCGCACCGCGCCGGTGTCCAGGTCGAGCACGTAGGTGGCGCCGTCCTGGTCCTGGAACGCGAGCCGCGTGCCGTCCGGGGAGAAGGCGGGGGAGACCTCGGCGCCGTCGAGCGCGGTGACCCGCCGTTCCCGGTCGGTGCGCAGGTCCCGCACGTACAGATCCGGGGTGCCCGCGCGGTCGGCGGCGTAGGCGAGGTAGCGGCCGTCGGCGGAAAACACCGGGTTGATTTCGGCGAAGCGGTCGTCGGTGAGCCTGCGGGGCTTGCCGTCGAGCGGCATGAGCCACAGGTCGTTGAGCGCGACGAACGCGACCTGGGTGGCGTCCGGCGACAGCATCGGGGTGAGGATGCCGCGCACAGCGTGGCGGGAGCGGTCGTCGAAGTCGTGGTCCTTGCGGCGGTAGTCGACGCCGGGCAGCGCGAACGTGGCCTCGAACGGCACGTCGTGGGTGGTCCCGGTGGTGAGGTCGCGGGTGCGCAGGGCTCCGTCGGCGGTGTAGAGCAGGTGGTCGTCGTCGAGCCACTCGGCGGGGAAGAGGAACACGTCCTCGCCGTCGGTGACGGCCCGGTCGTCGATCACGAGGTCGGCGCGGGTGTCGGTGTGGCGCACGTGGGCGAGGTGTTCGCCGTCCGGGGACCACGACGGCGCATGCAGGGAGGTCTGCTCGTCACGCGGTGCGGGCGCAAGGGTACGGGTGCTGCCGTCGGCGGCGACGGCCTCGATCCCGGCGTCGGCGACGTAGGCGAGGGTCCGCCCGTCGGGGTGCCAGGCAGGGGTGTGCTCCTGCCCGGGCGCGTCGGTGCGCCGGGTGAGGTCGCCGGTGGCGACGTCGACGGTCCAGATGTCGTAGGAGCCGCCGCGGTCGGAGGAGAACGCGATGGTGCTGCCGTCCGGTGACCAGCGGGGTTCGCGGTCGTCGAAGCCGCCGTCGGTGAACTGTGTCGGGTCGCTGCCGTCGGGCTCGGTGATCCAGATGTGGAACCGGCCGTCGGCGTAGCCCTGGTAGGCGATGCGGCCGTCGGGACCCACGTCGGGCTGCGCGGCTTCGGCCTCGACCGTGGTCAGGCGTTCGGCGGCGCCACCCCCCTCGGGCACGCGGAAGAGCTGCCCCTGCAGGTCGATGATCACGCTGCCGTCCGGTGCGGCGGCAGCGACGAGGTTGGTGCCCTCGGTGACGGTCACCGGCACCGCTCGGGTGTCCGCTGTGGCGGCCGGATCCGGCGCCGTCACCAGCGACACCGTGAGCACGGTGACGGCGCCGACCACGACCGGCCCCGCCCGACGGGCGGTCCTGTGCTGCGAGACGCTCCTGCGGTGCGACACGGGCATCGCCACCCTCTCCGGTGAGGTCCAGGAGGTCCACAGTGGTATACGCCCGTGTCCGGCGGTATCGGCGAAACGTGGGACGCGCGAGCGGGAACCGGTCACCGGTTGTCGTGCAGCGGGGCCGTCACGGTGCTCCGACCGTGTCGTGCACACCGTTCTGCTGCTGGAACCCCTCGGGCGGCTGGTGCGCTGCCGTGTTGACGACGGCCACGGCCACGAGGACCTCAGCGGCGTCATCGACTACCTCACCACCACGACGAACACCACGGGAGGCAAGCGATGATCACCACCGGCAACACCCGCGAACCGGTCACCGTCATCGGCCTCGGCCCTATGGGACAGGCCATGGTCACCGCCCTGCTCGACGCGGGACATGCCGTGACGGTGTGGAACCGCACCGCCTCCCTCGCCGACACCGTCGCCGACGCGCTCGCCGCGAGCGAGCTGGTGATCCTCAGCCTCACCGACTACCAGGCCATGCACGACATCCTCGACCCCGCCACGGACGCGCTGGCCGGGCGACTGCTCGTCAACCTCAGCTCCGACACTCCACAACGCACCACCGAGGCCGCGGCCCGGCTCGCCCAGCACGGCGCCCGGCTCCTCGTCGGCGGAGTGATGGTGTCCGCCGAACTGATCGGAACGGAACACTCCTACGTCTTCTACAGCGGGTCCTCGCGACTCCCTCGACGCGCACACGCACACGCTCGGCGTCCTCGGCCGACCCGACTACCGAGGGGAGGACCACGCGCTCGCCCAGCTCTACTACCAGGCGCAGCTCGACATCTTCCTCACGTCACTGGCGGCCCACCTGCACGCCACAGCCCTGCTGACGGCCGCGGGCGTGCCCGCCACGACGTTCGCCCCCTACGCCACGCAGATGTTCGACATGATGTCGTACTTCCTGGACGGCGTCGCCGGCGAACTCGAACGCGGCGAGTATCCCGGCGACGGCGCGACGACGACCATGATGGGCGCCACCGCCGACCACATCGTCGGAGCCAGCGAGGCCGCCGGAATCGACACCACGCTGCCGCGTGCGGTGCAGTCGTACCACCACCGCGCCATCGCCGCGGGACACGGTCTGAACGGCTGGCCCAGCCTGTACGAGGTGATCAGGGCGCGCTGACCTCGGCCGCCGGCGCGAACGCCCGCAGGGCCGCCTCCACGAGCCGGTCGGCGAAGTCGGCGGTCAGGGGACCGGTGCGCAGCAGCCAGCGCCGGAACAACGGGGCGTAGAGCAGCTCCAGCACCAGGTCGAGGTCGGCGTCGGGGGAGAGCTGCCCGGCGCGCTGGCCGCTGCGCAGACGCTGCCGTTTGGCGTCCTCGAGCGCGGCGGTGTGTTCCTCGTAGGCGGCGGCCAGCTCCCGGTCGTGCGCCATCTCGGTGGTCAGGCCACGGATCAGCGCGTCGAAGGCGGGGTCGGCGAACTCGGCCGCGGTGGCACGCAGCACCAGCTTGAGGTCGGCCTCCAGGTCACCGGTGTCGGGAAGGGTGATCTCCCCGTCGCTGTCCTCGCTCAACGCGCGTACGGCCTCGAACACCACCGCGCCCTTCGAGGGCCACCAGCGGTAGATCGTCTGCTTGCCCACGCCCGCCCGGGTGGCGATGGCTTCGATGCCGACCTTGGCGTAGCCGTGTTCGACGACGAGGTCGCGGGCGGCGTCGAGGATCGCGCGGCGGGAACGTTCGCTGCGCCGGGGGGAGCGGTGGGAGGTGGTCATGGACCCACCTTACGACGAGACGAGACGAACCGTCTTGACAAACGGGAGAGTCGCTCGCCATAGTTATGGAACGCAACGTCTCGTCTCGTTTAAGGAGGGTCGTCCATGACCCCGCCCCGCACCCGCACCTGGTTCATCACCGGCGCCTCACGCGGCCTCGGCCGCGCCTTCACCGAGGCCGCACTCGCCTCCGGCGACCGCGTCGTGGCCACCGCCCGCGACATCAGCCCACTCCACGACCTCGTCACCGCCCACGACGGCGCCCTCGCGGCACTCCCGCTCGACGTCTCCGACCGCGCCGCCGTGCTGTCCACCATGGACACAGCAGCCACCCTGTTCGACGGCCTCGACGTGGTCCTGAACAGCGCGGGCCAGTTCCACTACGGCATGATCGAGGAAACCACCGAGGAACAGGCCCGCGCCCACCTCGACACCAACCTCTTCGGAGCACTCTGGGTGTCCCAGGCCGCCGTGCCCCACCTCCGCCACCGGGGCGGGGGACACCTCCTCCAGGTCTCCTCGATGGGATCCGTCGGCGGACACGCCAGCGTCGGCCTCTACTCCGCGGGCAAAGCCGCCCTGGAGTCGTTCACCGAAGCACTGGCCATGGAAGTCGCCCAGTTCGGCATCGCCGTCACCATCCTCAACGCCGGCGGCTACGACACCGAACTGTTCACCCGCGGCACCACCGCCACCGAACCCGACCCCGCCTACGCCGACCTGCGCACCGAACTCGCGGCCCTGTGGAGCGAAGGCGTCCAGGACGAGCCCGCCCGAGCCGCCGCCGTCGTCGGCGACATCGTCGACCTGCCCGAACCACCCACCCGCGTCATCCTCGGCAGCACCTCGTTCGACCTCGTCCGCGACATCTCCCGGCAGCGACAGGCCGAACTCGAACGCTGGGAATCACTCAGCCGCGCCGCCGGGGTCGGCTGAACCGAGGGAACACGGCACCCGCCCTCCTCGCGCACTCCGCTAAGTTGGCGCACGGCGTGGAAGGCACCGGGGAGGGCACAGTGCACACGACAGCAGGCGCCGACTGGCTGGCGACGACCCCGATCGCCCACCGCGGCCTGCACGACGACGAGCGGCCCGAGAACAGCATGCCCGCCTTCGAGGCCGCCCTGAAGGCCGGCTACGGCATCGAACTCGACATCCACCTCTCCGCCGACGACCGCCTCGTCGTCATGCACGACGACGACCTCACCCGCATGACCGGCACCAGCGCCAAGGTCGCCACCCTCGACGCCCACGACATCACCCGCCTCACCCTGCTCGACACCGAGGCCACCGTCCCGCTGCTCGACGACGTGCTCGACCTCGTCGACGGACAGGTCCCCGTGCTCATCGAAATCAAACCCGGCGCCCCCGCCCGCCGCATCGGACCCCCGGTCGTCCAACTCCTGCGCCACTACCGCGGCCCCGTGGCCGTCCAGTCGTTCGACCCGCGCATCGTCGCGTGGTTCCGCCGCGAACACCCCACCGTGCTACGCGGCCAACTCGCCACCTCACCCACCACGTTCCCCATACCGCGCGTCCAGAAGGCCCTCCTGCGCACCATCGCCACCAACGCCGTCACCCGCCCGCACTTCCTCGCCTTCGACGTCACCGCCATGCCCGACGCGTGGATCTCAGCCTGGCGCCGCATCCTGCGCGTCCCCCTGCTCCTGTGGACCGTGCGCACACCCCACCACCACGACATCGCACGACGCCACCAGGCCAACGTGATCTTCGAGAACGTGCGGCCCCCACTCCCGGCCTGACGACACACGCCCGACACTCACCCCCGCCGGGGCACGCGCCCCACCACGACGATCGCGTCCCGCTCGTCACACACCCGCACACGCGCCGCCAACCCACCGGCCTCGACCACCCCCACCGCGGTCTCGACCTGCCCCGACGCCACCTCGAACAACACCACACCACCCGGCCGCACCCACCGAGGAGCGATCCCCACCAGCCGCCGAACCCACGCCAACCCGTCGACCCCGCCGTCCAACGCAGCACGCGGCTCGTGCCACCGCGCCTCAGGCGGCAGCCACGCGACCGCCTCACTCGGCACATACGGCACGTTCGCCACCAGCACGTCGACCCGCCCCGCCAACTCCGCAGGCAACGCCGCGTCGAAATCCCCCTCACACACGACCGCCCGCGTCCCGGCCAACGTCCGCCGCGCACACCGCACCGCGGCCGCGTCGACATCCGACGCCCACACCCGCACCCCGGGAACCGACGCCGCCACCACCGCCGCGATCGCCCCCGCACCACAGCACAGGTCCACCACCCGCGATCCGGGCCGCACCCACGACACCGCCGACTCCGCGAGGAACTCCGTCCGCCGGCGAGGCACGAACACACCCGGCTCCACCGCCACGCGCAACCCGGCGAACTCGGCCCACCCCAGCAGGTGCTCCAACGGCACACCCGCCACCCGCCGCGCCACCAACCGCTCCAACGCCGCCGCGTCGGCCGCAGCGTCCACCAACAGCCGAGCCTCGTCCTCCGCGAACACGCACCCCGCCGCGCGTAACCGCTGCACCACGTGCGCGCTGACCACCATCACCGCAGCGTAAACCGCGGGCGATTCGCCGCGAACACCCGATTCCACCCGGTTTCGCCCCCGCCACGGTCGCGACGAGGTCGCCACCGCCGACCAGAGTGGTGTCGCTCCACTCCGGTCCGAACCGGTGGCGCCCTGCCAGTACGCGGTTCGACACCACACGACACCGGAACTCATCGGAACACTCCACACGGCCGCACTACACACGTAGTAACCACAGCAGTTGCCACCCGACGCGGGGACTTTCGACCCTCGCCACCGACGTCACCACTTTCCGATTCTGGACATTTGCGATCGACGCGCCACGAGGAAGGACGGCCCGCCATGACCACAGCCATCGGCTTCCTGAAGTGGACCGACGGGGGAGCACGCGCCTACCGGGACACAGTGGACCGATACGAAGCCACCAACGAACTCGCCAACCGCCTCGGCGTGACGGTCAGCGCCATCTACTGGACACCCGGCGGCCCCTACGACATCGTCTGCGTGCTCGAATCAGACGACCCCGACAAGATCACCGCCTTCGGACTGGAATCACTCACCAAGGGAAACCTGCGACTCCAGTGGGCGACCGCCTACGCTCCGGACCAGATGCGCGAACTGCTGTCCCACGTCTGACACAGCGTGTGCTGGTGGGGGAGCGACCCACCACCAGCACACGCACCGACGGGGGAGCGACCCACCACCAGCACACGCACCGACGGGGGAGCGGCCGTCAGCTGCTCACCGCACACTGCCCCCGATCCACCCTCGTCGGCCCCTGCGCCGACGGCCTCGGATCGAAGTCGAACACGTCCACGGGCAGATACACCGTCGCGCACGAGTTCGGAATGTCCACCACACCCGACAACCGACCCTCGATCGGCGCCGCACCCAACAACAGGTACGCCTGCTCCCGCGTGTACCCGAACTTCGTCAGATAGTCGATCGCGTGCAGGCACGCCCGCTTGTACGCCAACTGCGAATCGAGATACCGCTGCTCACCCGACTCCGTCACCGACAGGCCCGAGAACGCCAGATACTCCGAGTACTGCGGCTCCACCCGACCCGGGATGAACATCGGAGTCTCCAACCCGTAAGCCTGCATCCCACCCTTGATCAGATCCACGTGCAGGTCGATGTAGCCGCCCATCTCGATCGCCCCGCAGAAGGTGATCTCCCCATCGCCCTGACTGAAGTGCAGGTCACCCAACGACAGCTTCGCCCCCGGCACGAACACCGGATAGAAGATCCGCGAACCCCGCGACAGGTTCTTGATGTCCTGGTTCCCACCGTTCTCCCGCGGCGGAGCCGTCCGCGCCGCCTCCGCCGCCACCCGCTCGAACTCCGCCCCGGACAACGACCCGAGCAACGCGTTGTGCGGCTCCGGCGGCAACGCCAACGGCGGCACCGCCGACGGATCCGTCGCGATCAGATCACCCTCACGCCCGTTCCACCGCGCCAACATCTCCGCCGACGGCGCCGTCCCCATCAGACCCGGATGCGCGATGCCCACGAACGACACCCCCGGCAGATGCCGCGACGTCGCCGTCTGCCCGTGGAAGTCCCACACCGCCTTGTACGCGTCGGGGAAGTGGTCGGTCAAAAACCCACCACCGTTCTCCCGCGCGAAAATCCCCGTGTAGCCCCAACCCTGGCCCGCCACCGGACCCTGCTCCTGCGGCACCGGACCGAGCTCCAGAATGTCCACCAACAACAGGTCACCGGGCTCGGCGCCCTCCACCGCGATCGGCCCCGACAACTGGTGCACCATCGAAATGTCACAGTCCCGCACATCGTTGGCCGAGTCGTCGTTGTAGATCGTGCCGTCGAACCACTCCCGGCACTCCACCCGGAACTCCTCACCCGGACGCACCGTCACGGCCGCAGGCACGTCCGGATGCCACCGGTTGTGCCCCAACACCTCCTGCTCGGCGAACCGACGCGACTGATCGACGCGAAACTTCACTTCAGGCATGGGAAAACTCCCTCACAACCCTGTTGGTTCACGGACGAGGCAACCGCGCGTGCCGAGGATCCCGGCTCACCCGCGCCGCCCCCGACGCCGGAGGAAGCCCCGACACGACCTCCGGCTGTTCCGCACTCCGCTCGGTACTCTCCAGAGCCCGCCACATGGCGGCATCACCACGACGCACCCGCGGAGCGGTGAAGCGACGCCCCGCCGACCCGCCACACCGAGGACACGCACGCCGGGGCGCGGCCGACCCCATCGGCGCCCGCACGTCGAAATCGCCACACTGCCGACACCGGTACGAGTAGGTCACCATCTGCGCGCCACCTCCATCGTGGTCACCGATGACTTCCCGGCGTCCACCCGGATAAACGACCGCACCCGCGGCACCGACATCGCCGAGTGGTCACACCCACCCAACCAAGATCAACTCAAGCTATGATCCCCACCGTTCCCCCCACACAGGAGAGAAGGAACCCGATGAAGCGCACCATGCGCACACTCGCCGCCACGACCGGCATCGTCACCGTTCTCGCCGGCACACTCGTCACGGCCGGTACCGCCGCCGCCGAGGACGCCGCGACGACCAACCAGTCCGGCATCCGCATCGTCGCGCAAGCGCACACCGACGAAGGTGGCTGGATCGAATACGCGATCGACGACCTCGCCGACGGCGTGACGATCCAGGCCGTGGAGGAGGTCGGCGGAGGCATCTGGAGTCACGGCGCCACCGCCAACGCCGCAGGCCAGAAGAGCTGCTATTCGCAGTACCGGCACGACTCCGTCGCCCACGGCTCCTCCGTGGAGATGGACGGCAGCAAGGACTCCGACTGGGTCGGACCGGGCGCGGTCTCCTCGGCCCGCGTCACCAAGTACACCACCGCCACCTGCAAGACCTACTGGCGCAAGTGACCACCGGTGTCGCTGCCGGCCCACGGCATCCCCGCCACCGGCAGCGACACCACCCGGCACACCTCACGGCTGCGCCAGGGGAGAACCCTCGATCGCCTCCGCCGCCGCACTCATCGAGTCGTCCATGTACACCGACGTCGTCGACAGGCTCGCGTGCCCCGCGATCTGCGCCACCGTCGCGATGTCCACCCCGGCACGCGCGAGGATCGTCAACGCCGTGTGCCGCAACGAGTGCGGCGTCGCCCGCCGCCCCAGGAACTCCTTCGTGTAGCGCTGCACCATGCGCTGGACGTCCCTCGGCGCCAGCCGCCAACCCCGGATCGACACGAACAATGCTCCCGCCGCGTCGTCGATGCGGCGTCGCTCGGCGGCGTCCCGCGCCGAGCGCGGCGACGGGGGAGCGGGACGCTCCTCGGCGAGGTAGCGCTCGATCAACTCCGCCGTGGGCTGTGACAACGGCAGGTCCCGATCCTTCTGTCCCTTACCGCGGACGTGCAGCACGGGCGTCCGGGTCTCCTCGTGCAAACGGATGTCGCTGCGATTGGCGCCGCACAGCTCCGACACCCGCGGTCCCGACTCGACCAGCAGCCGCAGGATGGCCTCGTCGCGCAGACTCAACCGCTGGTCGGCCCGCAACTGCCCGGACGCCCGCGCCGACGGCGCGCCACGCAGCACCAGCGCCTCGTCCAACCGGAGCCCGACCCGAGACCCCGCCGCGCGACTCGGAGTGCGAGGTGGGGTGACCTTCAACGTCGGATCGACCTGCACGTATCCCTTGTCGGCCGCCCAGCGGAACAGCCCCCGTACCGCGGCGAACCACCTGGCCAGCGAATACGGCCCTCGACCAGGGGGAGTGGAGCCGTCCTCGGCGATCTTCAAACCGACGCGGTAGCGACGGTCGGGCGCCTTGGCCAGCCTGGTCATGGCGATCTCCAGATCGTCGGCCTCGATCGAGTCCAGGTCCGTCTCCGGGCCCAGGAGAGTGGTGAACTCGTCGAGATCGCGACGGTAGGAGGTGAGCGTGGAGGTGGCCAGTTGCCCCCGCAGCACACGCCGTTCGAGGATCTCCAGATATTCCAGCGTCGCGTCGCGGACCGTGATGTCGGACAGCCGTTCCGGTTTCGCCACACCAAGATCATAGCCGAGTCGTGGAATGCACAATACACGACATGGCTTCACGTTCGGTCCGGAACGGCGCCGAGCGAGGGGACGGATGTCCGCCAGTGTTCACGCGACACTGACCCGACGATCACGGCACCGCTACGACACCGTCGACTCGCGCGACGACGCTGAGTCCCTCGCGCGACTCGCGAGCAGGCACCGAGAAGGGAACCTCATGCTGCGCACCGCCCGAAGAAGTGTCGTCCCCGCCGCACTGCTGGCCCTGGTCGCTCCACTCGGGGTGACCCCGGCACACGCCGCACCCACACCGTCGTGGCAGAACCTGTCCGCCGCACTGCACGACCACAGCGACGACGCGCCACTGCTGATCGCCGCCCACCGCGGCCAGTGGCGGGAAGCCCCGGAGAACTCGCTCGCCGCGATCGAGGCGGCGATCCGGGACGGCGCCGAGATCATCGAACTCGACGTCATGCGCACCAAGGACGACCACCTGGTCCTGATGCACGACACCACCGTGGACCGGACCACCGACGGCACCGGGGCCGTCGCCGACCTGACCCTCGCCCAGATCAAGGACCTCCGGCTCAAGCAGGGCCTGGGCGGCGATCAGGCCGCGCTCACCGAGCACCGGGTGCCCACCCTGGAGGAAGCCCTCGACGTCCTGCGGGGCCGCGCGTTCGTCAACCTCGACAAGGGCTGGTCCATCCGCGAGGACATCTACCGGGTGCTGGACGAGACCGGCACCGTCGACCACGGACTCTTCAAGAGCAGCGCGCCGGTCGCCGAGGTGGACGCCTTCCTCGCCGACCACCCGGACGCCCTCTACCTGCACGTGGTGAACGACGCGAACACCGACAGCATCGGCGCCTTCGCCACCGACCCCGTCGCCTACGAGATCGTCTTCGACGACCTCGCCGACGCCCAGGTGCAGCCCGAGGCGCTCGCCGAGGTCCGCGAGACGAGCCGAATCTGGATCAACTCGATGTGGGAGTCGCTCGCGGCCGGCATGACCGACGAGACGTCGCTGCGCGACGAGGACCTGGGCTGGAAGCGCCTGGTGGACGACTTCGGCGCCAGCATGATCCAGACGGACAACGTCGAGGCGCTCGACTACTGGCGCGACGGTGGCGACCTGGACCGCTACGGGTACCTGCCCGGGAAGGACCGCACGGTGCGGGTGCAGGGCGAGGACTACGCCACCGGCGGGGAGGGCGTCGCCTACCACGACCTCGATCCCAACCGCTGCACGGTGATGCGGCTCGACGAGGGCGTCGACATCTGCTCCAACCGGGGTGCGATCGGCGTCAGCTGGATCCGTGGCGGGGAGTGGATCCGCTACCAGGTCGAGGTGCCGAAGACCGGGCGTTACCGGGTGTCGGCGCGGGTGTCGTCGCCGTACTCTCCGGCGGGTTCGGTGGTCCTGGAGTGGGACGGCAAGGCCGGTGCCGTGCGCGAGATCCGCAACACCACCCACCACGGCGCCTTCGAGCTGCAGCCTTTGGAGACCACGTTCCTCACCCAGGGCACGCACGATCTCGTGGTGCGCATGCCCGAGGGCTTCCAGAACTTCAACATCGACTATCTGCAGCTCGACCGCGGCGTGCCGCCGGTGCGTGCGTAGTCGTCGGCCGGTCGACGAGCGCCGGGTGCGAGTGGGTGCCCGGCGCTCGGGATCGTGATGAGGGGAGTTCCCGGCCACCCCGCTCCACGTCTACTTAACATAATGTCTCTTATCGGCGTTATGGATAAATCCTGGTGGGGCGGGACGCCCGGCCGGTTCGGTGCCCGGCTCAGCGCAGTCGTTCGAGTTCGTGCGCCGCGCGTGCGAGTTCGGTCGCCAGGTCGCGCAGTTCGTCGACGCCGGCGCCTTCGCGGGCTGCCGTGGCGACGTCCTCCGCGGCGCAGCGCACCTGGAACAGCCGGTCCTGCAACACGGCGACCTCGTCCGTGGACAGCACGACGGCGTCCTCGGGCAATCCGCTGCGCTGCACCGCCGTGCGGCGTTCGTAGGCGCGTTGGCGGCACGACTGCCCGCAGTACCGTCGCCGCCGCCCGGCGGTGCTCGACAGGTCGAGTCGGCGGCCGCACCAGCCGCAATGCTCCGGTGCCTTCACACGGCGCACTGCCGCGATTTCGTCACGTGACGTTTCAGTGCGGGTGTCGTCGCCTACGCGCAGTTCGCTCATCCCGCGCGACATTAGCCGTTGGTCACGTGCTCATGCCGTGACCACGCCGGGGAGGCAGACTGATGACCATGACGCTCACCCACCCTTACCTGGCGGACCCGCCGCCCCGCGCCTTCGCCCACCGCGGTTGGCACGTGGGTGATCTGTCGGGCATGGAGAACTCGCTCCCCGCGTTCCGGCGCGCTGTGGCCGAGGGTTACCGCTACGTCGAGACCGACGTGCACGTGACGTCGGACGGCACCGTGGTCGTGCACCACGACGCGACGCTCGACCGCACGACCGACCGCACGGGCGCGATCCTGGAGCAGCCGTGGTCGGTCGTGCGGCGCGCGAAGATCGGCGGCCGGGAGCCGGTGTCGCGTTTGGAGGACGTGCTGGAGGAGCTTCCGGACGCGTTCTTCAACGTCGACGTCAAGTCGGATGCGGCGGTGGAGCCGTTCGTGCGGGTGCTGCGGCGGCAACGCGCGTTCGAGCGGGTCGCGGCGGCGGCGTTCTCCGATGCGCGGTTGACGCGGTTGCGGAAGCTGGCGGGCCCTCGCCTGCTCACGTCCCTGGGTCCGCGGTCGGCGGCGTTGGTGCGGGCGGACGGGTGGTTTCCGTTTCTGCGGTTGGGGTCGTTGAGCCGGGGTGCGCTGGCGCAGGTGCCCCTGCGGCAGGGTCCGGTGACGGTGGTCGACAAGGCGTTCGTCGCGGCGGCGCATCGGCTGGGTCTGGAGGTGCACACGTGGACGATCAACGACAGGGAACGGATGCGGTCGTTGCTGGATTTGGGTGTGCACGGGATCGTCACCGACCGGCCGGATGTGCTGCGTGAGGTGTTGATCGAGCGAGGTAGCTGGCCGTCGCGGTGATACCGCTCCCCTCCCCCGTGTGCTGGATCGTCGAGGAGGGTGGTGTCCGTCCTGAACGGACGTGAGGACGCGGGTGACAACGGACTTCTCCCCCGCCACCTTCAAGGTATATCGCTGTGGGGGGCTTGCCGCAAGCCCCGGGTGATGCCGCAGACTCCCCTTCTCTGAGCCAGGCCACGCGCGTCCGCGAACGCACTGGACGTGTTGGGGCGGCTGGCTGACGACTTCAGGGGGTTTCTGTGGTGTTCGACGTCATCGTGGTCGGTGGCGGGCCGACCGGTTCGATGCTGGCCTGTGAGTTGCGGTTGCACGGGGTGAACGTGGTCGTGCTGGAGAAGGAGCCGGCGCCGGCGCCGCACGTCAGGTCGCTCGGTCTGCACGTGCGCAGCATCGAGGTGCTCGATCAGCGTGGGCTGTTGGAGCGGTTCCTCGCTCACGGTCGGCAGTACCGGCTCGGCGGCTACTTCGCGGGGATCGACAAGCCGTGGCCGTCCGACCTGGACAGCGCCCATTCCTACATTCTCGGTATTCCGCAGCCGGTCACCGATCGGCTGCTGGCCGAGCGTGCGGTCGAGCTCGGGGCCGAGATCCGGCGGGGTTGCGAGCTGGTCGGATTGAGTCAGGACGACGGTGGGGTGACGGCCGAGTTGGCAGACGGGACGCGGTTGCGGTCGCGGTATCTTGTCGGGTGCGACGGTGGCCGCAGCACGGTGCGCAAGGTCCTGGGTGTCGGTTTTCCCGGTGAACCGGCCCGGCGTGAGACGTTGCTGGGCGAGGTGGAGTTGGCGGCGGACCCGGAGACGGTGGCTGCCGTGGTGGACGAGGTGCGGGGGACGCGGAAGGACGTCGGCGCGGGTCCTCTCGGTGACGGGTGGTTTCGCGTGGTCGTGCCCGCGGACGGGGTCGCCGAGGACCGTTCGACGCCGCCGACGCTCGAGGAGGTGCGGCGGCAGCTGCGGGTTCACGCCGGGACGGATTTCGGGGCGCGGTCGGCGCGGTGGCTGTCGCGCTTCGGTGACGCGACCCGGCTGGTCGACCACTACCGCGTCGGGCGGGTGCTGTTGGCCGGTGACGCGGCCCATGTGCATCCTCCGCTGGGTGGGCAGGGGTTGAATCTCGGTATCCAGGATGCGTTCAACCTCGGGTGGAAGTTGGCCGCCGAGGTGGCCGGCTGGGCGCCGGAGGGGTTGCTCGACAGCTACGAGGCGGAACGGCGTCCGGTGGCCGTAGACGTGCTGACCAACACGCGGGCGCAGGCGGAGCTGATGTCCACCGAGCCGGGTCCGGTGGCGGTGCGGCGGTTGCTGTCGGAGTTGATGGACTTCGAGCAGGTGAACCGGTTCCTGATCGAGAAGATCACGGCGATCGGGGTCCGCTACGCGTGCGGCGAGGGGCACGACCTGCTGGGGCGTCGGATGCGGGACGTGCCGTTGCGGCGGGGACGTCTGTACGAGCGGATGCGGGAGGGGCGGGGGTTGTTGCTCGATCGGACCGGTGGGCTTTCGGTGGCGGGCTGGGCGGATCGGGTGGATCACGTCGTCGACGTCGGTGACGGGTTGGCCGACCTGGGTGTGGCCGCGGTGTTGCTGCGCCCGGACGGGCATGTCGCGTGGGTCGGCGATGACCACGGTGACGACCAGCGGGAACTGGCCGACCGGTGCCGTCGCTGGTTCGGTGCGGCGGTGAGCTGAGGTGCCCGGCCGTCAGCCGGTGCAGGTGCTCCGCGTGCGCGGCGGCGGCGCGGGCCCGCCGCTCCAGCAGCGCGCGTTCGCGGGCGTTGCGGGTCAGTTCGGCGGCGCGGGTGAACTCGCGGTGGGCTTCGGTGTGGCGGCCGAGCTTGGTGAGGAGGTCCCCGCGCACGCTGGGCAGCAGGTGGTAGCGCGCGAGGGCGGGTTCGTCGCGGAGGCGGTCGACCAGGTCGAGCGCGGGTGCGGGGCCGTCGGCCATGGACACGGCGACGGCGCGGTTGAGTTCCACCACGGGTGACGGGTGGACTCGCGCGAGGGTGGCGTACAGGTGTGCGATGCGGTGCCAGTCGGTGTCGTCGGGTGTGGTCGCGCGGGCGTGGCAGGCGGCGATCGCGGCTTGCAGGGTGTACGGGCCGGGAGCGTCGGTGAGGGTGAGAGCGCGGTCGAGTGCGGTGAGTCCGCGGCGGATGAGGAGGCGGTCCCATCGGGTGCGGTCCTGGTCGAGCAGGAGGACGGGTTCGCCGTCGGGGCCGGTGCGGGCGCGGGTGCGGGAGGCCTGCAGTTCCAGGAGGGCGACGAGGCCGTGGACTTCGGGTTCGGTGGGGGCGAGTTCGGCGATCATGCGGCCGAGTCGGAGGGCTTCGGAGCACAGGTCGGTGCGGATCCACTCCTCGCCCGACGTGGCCGCGTAGCCCTCGTTGAAGATCAGGTAGACGACTTCGAGGACCGAGGACAGGCGGGGTGCGAGGTCGGAGGCGGCGGGGACTTCGAAGCGCACGTGTTCGCGGGTGAGGGTTTTCTTCGCGCGGCTGATGCGCTGGGCCATGGTGGGTTCGGGGACGAGGAAGGCGCGGGCGATCTCGGCGGTGGTGAGGCCGCCGAGGACGCGGAGTGTGAGAGCGACGCGCTTGTCCGTGGAGAGCACGGGGTGGCAGGCGGTGAAGACGAGGCGGAGCACGTCGTCGGTGATGTCGTCGACGTCGGGTTCCTCGAACTCGGTGTGCGTGGGGGTGTCTCGGCCGAGTTCGTCGAGTTTGCGTTCGAGCCGCCGGCGGCGGCGTAGTTCGTCGATGGCGCGTCGTTTGGCCACGGTCTGCAGCCAGGCTCCCGGTTTGGTGGGGATGCCGGAGACGGGCCACTGTTCCAGGGCGGTGACGAGGGCTTCCTGGGCGAGTTCCTCGGCCAGGTCGAGGTCGCGGGTCCAGCGCACGAGTGAGGCGGTGATGCGGGCGGAGTCGATCCGCCAGACCGCGTCGAGGACACGGCGCACCTCGGTGGTGTCCACGCGGGCTATTCAACCAGGTGAGCCGTGCCGTCGACGCGTTCGGGGCGGGTCGCTCAGCGGGTGAGCTCCTCGCGGCGTCGGGCTTCGGCCTCGCGCATGCGGGCTTCGGCTTCCTTCACTTCGGGGGTGAGGGCGTCGCCGAAGTCGTCCTCGGTGAACACGCGGCGGATCTCGATCTGGCCGCCGGGGCCGAGTGGGGCGCGGCGGGCCCACTCGATCGCTTCGTCGCGGGAGGAGACGTCGATGACCCAGTATCCGGCGACGAGTTCCTTGGCCTCGGTGAAGGGGCCGTCGGTGACGGTGGGTGTGTTGTTCTCGTCGAAGGTGACGCGGGCGCCTTCGGAGCTGGGGGCGAGTCCGTCGCCGTCGAGCATCACTCCTGCCTTGACGAGCTGCTCGTTGAAGGCGGTCATCTCGGTCAGTTCCTGCTCGGTGGGCATGCCGCCGGCTTCGGAGCGCTCGTCGGCCTTGACGAACATCAGGTAGCGCATGATGTGTTCCTTTCGGGTGTGGGTGGGCGTGGTGCCCGCCTCTGTATTCCCGTCGAACGGGCGCTGCCTTTCTCGACACGGTCGCGGATTCTTTTCTGTGACGAGCGTGCGCGGGCCCACAGGTGCGGTGTCGTTAAGGTTTCGACCATGTTCTCGCGCTTCGTTGCTCTGGGTGACTCGTTCACCGAAGGGGTCGGTGATGACGACCCCTCCTCCCCCAATGCCGTGCGTGGGTGGGCCGATCGGGTCGCCGAGCAGTTGGCTCGGGCGCGGCCGGGTCTGGCCTACGCGAACCTGGCGATTCGGGGGCGGCTGCTGCCCCAGGTGCTGGCCGAGCAGCTGGAGCCGGCGTTGGAGATGAAGCCGGATCTCGTGACGCTGTACGCGGGCGGGAACGACTTGATGCGGCCGAAGGTGGACGTCGACGCGTTGTGCGACGACTACGACGCGGCGGTGGAGCGGCTGGCCGCCACGGGCGCCACCGTGGTGTTGTTCACCGGCGTCGACGGTGTGGAGGACCCGATCTTCCGGCGGATGCGGGGCCGCACCGCCGTGTACAACGAGCACGTGCGGCTGATCGCGGCCCGGCACGGCGCGCGGGTGGTCGACCTGTGGGCGATGCGCGCGTTGCGGGATCGGCGGGTGTGGTCGGCGGACCGGATCCACCTGAACACCGACGGGCACGTGTTGGTGGCGGCGGAGGTGCTGGATGTCCTGGGCGTCGAGCACGAGGTCACGCCGACGCCGCTGGGTGAGGCGGTCGTGTTGAGCCGGGCGCAGCAGCGGGCGCAGAACCTGCAGTGGGCTCGGGAGCACGCGCTGCCGTGGATCGGGCGGCGGTTGCGGGGCACGTCCTCCGGGGACGGGCTCCGCCCGAAGCGGCCGACGCTGGAGCCGGTGACGGTGGCCGAGGCGGCGTCCGGGGACTGACCTGTGCGCGGTCGACGGTAGGAGACGCGAGAAGGGGGCGGCGCCGGTGGGTGCCGCCCCCTTCGTCATGGGTTGGTCAGGTGCTCGTCAGGCGTCACTGTCGGCCGAAGGGCGGGCCCTGCGGCGGCATCTGCCCGCCGTGCGGGGGCGGGTAGTGACCCTGCTGCGGTCCGCCGTACGGCG
>NZ_CM001466.1:664125-739317 GCF_000231055.2 Saccharomonospora azurea NA-128
GGGCGGCGCGCTCTGCGGCGGGGCGGGCGGAGGAACGGACTGGGTCGTCTCCTCCTGCTGCTCAGGTGCGGGTGGCTCGTCCTGCGGGCGGGAGCCCTTGAGCGCCGACACCGCCGGCGGCGGGGTGCCACCACCGGGCGTGTTCAGCGGGCTGGGCACCTCCTGGCGGGCGACGGCCTCGGCCTCGCGGACCGCTTCGGCGACCTTGGGGTCGGTGGAGGTGTCGAACCAGGCCGACACTTCCTCGTCGTCCATCGACGGTGACGGGGTCTCCTCGGCGGGCGGCTCGTAGCGGAAGACGCCGTCCTCGCCCTTCGCGCCGAACTGGCGGGCGAAGCCTTCGAGTGCCTTGCCGAAGTCGGAGGGCACCAGCCACACCTTGTTCGCGTCGCCCTGCGCCATCTGCGGGAGGGTCTGCAGGTACTGGTAAGCCAGTGCTTCCGGGGTCGGCCTGCTGGCCTTGATCGCGGCGAACACCTTCTCGATCGCCTTGGCCTGCCCCTGCGCCTGCAGGTAGCGGGCGGCGCGTTCACCCTGGGCGCGCAGGATGCGGGACTGCCGTTCCGCCTCCGCGGACAGGATCGCCGCCTGCTTGGAGCCCTCGGCCGCGAGGATCTGGCTCTGCTTCTGGCCCTCGGCGGTCTTGATGGCCGCTTCCCGCTCACCTTCCGCGGTGAGGATCATGGCGCGCTTCTCACGGTCGGCGCGCATCTGCTTCTCCATCGAGTCCTGGATGGAGGGCGGCGGGTCGATCGCCTTGAGCTCCACGCGGGCGACGCGGATACCCCAGCGGCCGGTGGCCTCGTCGAGCACGCCACGCAGCTGGTTGTTGATCTGGTCGCGGGAGGTCAGGGCGTCCTCCAGCGACATGCCACCGACGAGGTTACGCAGCGTGGTGGTGGTCAGCTGCTCGACGCCCACGATGTAGTTCGAGATCTCGTACACGGCCGCGCGGGAGTCGGTGACCTGGAAGTACACGACCGTGTCGATCGAGACCGTCAGGTTGTCCTGCGTGATGACCGGCTGCGGCGGGAACGACACGACCTGTTCGCGCAGGTCGACGCGGGCGCGCACCTTGTCCAGGAACGGCACCAGGAAGTTCAGTCCCGGCCCGGCGACGGTGCGGAACCGGCCGAGTCTCTCGATGACCGCCGACTGTGCCTGTGGGACCACCATCAACGCCTTCGCGATCGTGATGATCACGAACAGGGCGATGATGGCGACCACGATCCATGTTGTCGCGCCTTCCACGACCCTCTCCTAACTCGTGCCGTTCTGTTGTGGACACCGCGAAGGGTGTCAGGGTGAGGACGAGACGACGGCGGTCGCGCCGGCGATCTCGACGACCGTCACCGTTGTCCCGGGCTCGATGACCTCGGTGTCGGTCAGGCTGCGCGCCGACCACACCTCACCGGCGAGTTTGACCTGTCCCCCGGCGCTGTTCACGGTGGAGATCGTCACCGCGGTCGTGCCGAGCAGCGCGTCGGTGTTGGTGCGGACGTCCGTGCCGCTCAACAGTTTCCGCTTCAGCGCGGGGCGCGCCAGGATGATGAGCCCGGCGGAGGACACGCCGAACACGAGCACGTCGATGATCGGGTTGCCGGTCAGCGCGGCGGAGGCCGCTCCGGCCAGTGCTCCCAAGCCGAGCATCACGAGGACGAAGTCCCCGGAGAGCACTTCGGCCACGACGAGGACGAGTCCGACGATGAGCCAGATGATGGCCGCTGTCATGGGCTTATGCTCCCAGATCCCCGATCACGACACCGACTGGTTCCCATGCCGTGTCCCAGCTGTTATCTCGACTGTCCCTCACGTGCCGTCGCTGGTGACGAAATCGATCAAACGTTCGACCGCGCCCAGGAGCGGGGTCTCGATGTCGCGGAAACCGCGCACGCCCGCCAGGACGCGCCGCCAGCCGTCACTCGGCTCGCCCCAGCCGAGCGCATCGCACACACCGCTCTTCCAATCCGTCCCCTTCGGGACGGTGGGCCAGGCGGGGATGCCCACGCTCGCGGGTTTGATCGCCTCCCACACGTCGACGTACGGGTGGCCGGTGACGAGCACGTGCTCGTGGTCGACGGCGGCCACGAGCCGGGCCTCCTTGCTGCCGTCCACGAGATGGTCGACGAGCACCCCGAGCCGTCTGCCGGGGGCCGGATCGAACGCGGCGATCCGGTCGGCGAGGCCGTCCACCCCGTCGAGGGGCTCGACCACCACTCCCTCCACGCGCAGGTCGTGGCCCCACACCCGTTCCACGAGCTCGGCGTCGTGCAGGCCCTCGACCCAGATGCGGGAGCCGCGGGCGACGCGGGCGCGCAGGCCGTCGACACGCACCGACCCGGACGCCGACCGCGACGGCGCGGAGGAGCGCTGCGGGCGGGGCGGGACGAGCGTGACCGGTCGACCGTCGACCAGGAACGCCGCGGGCCCGAACGGGAACACCCGGTGCCGGCCGTGGCGGTCCTCCAACACGACGCCACCGGGTTCGCAACGCACCACCGCGCCGCAGAACCCGCCCGCCGCGTCCTCGACCACGAGTCCGGTCTCGGCCGGCACCTGCGGGACCTGCCGCCGCGCACGTCGGGGTGTGGCGAGCACGTCGTCATACGAATGGGAACGCACGGCCGTGACCGTAACCGCCGGACCGCTGCGTGCTGCGATGCCACGCCGGTGCGATCCCCGGCGCCGGTCCGGGGGCAGCGGTCAGAACAGCGGCCACGGCAGCGCGCGCCAGTCCTCGCCGGGCGCGGGGAAGGTGCCGTCGGCGAGCAGCGCGTCGCAGCGGTCGGCGACCGCCCGGATCTCCTCTCCCGTCAGGTGTTCGGCGAGCGCGGCCCCGAGGTCGCCGTCGAGGTCGACGCGCAGCTTGCCGAGCTTGTCCTCGACGTCGTCGGGCAGCGGCTGACCGATCCAGCCCCACAGCACGGTGCGCAGTTTCGGGTCGCTGTGCAGGCAGACACCGTGGTCGATGCCGTAGACGCGGCCGTCGACGCCGTGGAGGACGTGTCCGCCCTTGCGGTCGGTGTTGTTGACGACGACGTCGAGCGCCGCGAGTTCCCGCACGCCGGGGTGGTCGGCGTGGGCGAGGACGGCGGGGCGGCCGTCGGCGTCGTGGGCGTGGAGGACGACCCGCCACCCGTCGGGGACCGCGTCGGCGGGACACACCTCGACCAGGTCGGTGTCGGTGGTGTCGATCCACAGCTGCACCATGCCCTCGCCGAAGGGGCCGTCGCGGAGCACGGTGGGTGGGACGTGTCCCAGCCCGGACGCCGCCGAGATCAGGTAGGTGGCGGCTTCCCGGCCGGCGAGGGTTCCGTCGGGGAAGTCCCAGAGGGGCCGCTCCCCCGACACCGGCTTGTACACGGCGTGGGCGCTGACCCCGTCCAGTTCGAGGGTGCAGAAGAGGGTGAGGTTCGAGGCGTCCACGAGCCGGCCCTCGACGTCGAGCGTGCCGTGCGTGAGCAGTTCGGTGGCCGCGGGATCGGTGGCCTCCACGGGGTGCCCCACCGCGCGGTCAGTCCTCGTCGGCCACGTCGTTGCCGCGCCGGTATCCGTTCTGCCTCGGGCAGATGTGGCCGGTCGGGTCGAGGGGTTCGCCGCAGAGCGGGCACGGCTTGCGGCCTGCTTTGACGACCCGGTCGGCGCGGACGGCGAACGCGCGGGCGGCGGCGGGCGTGAGGAACACGCGCACCGCGTCGGGGCCTTCCTCGGTGTCGTCGAGCACGACGGCTTCGTCGATCTCGGTCTCGGTGATCGCGAGCAGTTCGATCACCACCGCCTTGCTCTCGGCGTCCCAGCCGAGGCCCATGGTGCCGACGCGGAACTCCTCCTCGACCGGCACGTCGAGCGGCTCGTTGTCGACGAGGTCGTCGCCGACGTCGTCGGGGACGTCGGCGCCGAACCGGCTGGCGATCTCGTCGAGCAGCGACGCCAGTCGTTCGGCGAGCACCTCGACCTGCTGCTTCTCGATCGTCACGCTGATCGTGCGCGTGTCCTCACGCGCCTGCAGGTAGAAGGTGCGATCGCCTGGTTGCCCGACGGTGCCCGCGACGAAGCGGTCGGGTTGACGGAAGACGTGGATGACACGAGCCATGGCATCTACGACCCTATGCCAACTCCCACGATCGGGCTCGTTCGGGGGCTGGAGTCTGTCGCAAGATCTTCTAGGCTGGCGCAATGCCTTCACTCGCGCCCTACGGCAGCTGGACATCCCCGATCGCTGCGCACGACGTGGCCGCGGCCGGTGTCACCCCGCAGTGGGTGGACGTCGTGGACGACGCGGTGTGGTGGGCCGAGTCGCGGCCCGCCGAGAACGGCAGGGTCGCACTGATGCGGTGGGTCGACGGCGTCGTGGACGAGGTGCTGCCCGCGCCGTGGAACGCACGTAACCGCGTCCACGAGTACGGTGGGCGCCCGTGGTTGGCGGTCGGTGACCTGGTGGTGTTCACGCACTGGGACGACCAGCGCGTCTACGCGCGGGATCTGCGCGACGGCACGGTCACCGCGCTCACTCCGGAGCCGGAGCGGCCGCAGGGTGTGCGGTTCGCCGATCTGCGTCCGGGACTGCCCGGTGAGGTGTGGGCGGTGCGGGAGCGGGTGCTGGGCACCGATCGCACCGACGTCGCGCGGGATCTGGTGGCGGTGCCGCTCGCGGGCGGTGAGCCGCGGGTGTTGGCCGCGTCCCACCACTTCCTCACCGCTCCGCTGCTGTCCCCGGACGGCCGTCAGGCGGCCTGGTTGGGGTGGGAGCACCCGGCGATGCCGTGGGACGAGACCTCGCTGTGCGTAGCCGACGTCGCGGCCGACGGCACGGTCGGGCCGCACCGGGTGGTGGCGGGCGGCGACGGGACGTCGGTGTGTCAGGTCGAGTGGGACAGCCCCGACGCGTTGCTCGTGCTCGCCGATCCGGGCGGGTGGTGGGTTCCCCATCGCGTCGTGCTCGACGACGACCGTGCGGCGGTGACGCCGTTGACCGCGGTCGAGGAGGAGCTGGGCGGGCCGCTGTGGAAGCTGGGGTCCCGCTGGACGACCGCCCTCGGCGGCGGCCGGCACGCGGTACTGACGTCGCAGGGCCTGGGTGTGCTCGACGAGGCGACCGGGTCGCTCACCGCGGTGGCGGAGGAGCTGACCGCGTGGACGCCGACACTGGCGCGGCACGGCGACGGTGTGGTGGGCGTGGCGGCCGGGCCGCGGCGCGGCGTGGGTGTCGTGCGCGTCGACCTGCGGGACGGGACGATCTCGGATTTGACCGATCCGCAGCCGACCCCGCCGGCGGAGTACCTGCCGGTGCCGCGGGTGCGCACGTTCCAGGCCGAGGACGGCAGCCGGATCCCCGCCTACGTGTACCCGCCGACGAACCCCGACCACGTCGGGCCCGACGACGAGAAGCCGCCCTACCTGGTGCACGTGCACGGCGGCCCCACGGGACGCAACCACGCGGTGCTCGACCTCGACTTCGCCTACTTCACCAGCCGCGGCATCGGTGTGGTCGCGGTGGACTACGGCGGGTCCACCGGCTACGGCCGCCGCTACCGGGAGCGGCTGCGGGGCCAGTGGGGTGTGGTCGACGTGGCCGACTGCGCCACCGTGGCGCAGGCGCTGGTCGACGAGGGTGTGGCCGACCCGCGGCGGTTGGCGATCCGCGGTGGCAGCGCGGGCGGGTTCACCGCGGCGGCGTCCATCACGTCGGTGCGGACGTACCGGGCGGCGACGGCGAAGTACCCGATCCTGGACCTGCTGCCGTGGAGCAGCGGCGGCGGCGAGACCCACGACTTCGAGTCCCGCTACGCCGAGGGTCTCGTCGGGCCGCTGCCGGACGTCGACGGCCGCTACACCGACCGCTCCCCCGTGCACAACCTCGACTCGCTCGCGGGCCCGGTGCTGCTGTTGCAGGGGCTGGAGGACGAGATCTGCCCGCCCGAGCAGGCGGAGCGGTTCGTCGCCGCGCTGAAGGGCAGCGGTGTGCCGCACGCGTTGGTGACGTTCGAGGGCGAGCAGCACGGGTTCCGCAAGGCGGACACGATCGTCGCGGCACTGGACGCCGAGCTGGCGTTCTACGGGGAGGTGTTCGGGTTCTCGGTCCCCGAGGTGCCGCCGGTGGAACTGAGGAGCTGACAGCGACGACAGGGGACGACAGGGGGAGGTGACCGTGCCCGCTCACGTGCGACCGGTACGGCCCGGTGACACGGTGGTGCTCGTGGCGTGTTCGGGCCCGGTGGACGCCGACGCGCTGGACGGCGGGGTCGAGGTGCTGGAGTCGTGGGGGCTGCGGGTGCGGATCGGGGGAAGCGTGCGCGCCCGGCATCCGCGGCTGGGGTACCTGGCGGGCAGCGATTCCGACCGGGCCCGTGATTTCCAGCAGGCCTGGCTGGATCCGGACGTCGCGGCGGTGATCTCCGCCCGCGGCGGCTACGGCAGTCAGCGCATGCTCGACCTGGTGGACTGGGAGGCGGTGCGGCGGGCGCCCGCGACCGCGTTCGTCGGATCCAGCGACGCCACCGCCGTGCACGCGGCGGTGGCCGCGCACGTCGGGAGCCCGACCGTGCTGGCGTCAATGCCCGCGACGGCCTACTTCGACGAGGTGGCGGCCGAGCATCTGCGGCTGGCGTTGTTCGAGCCGCACACGCCCCGCCCGCTGCCCAGCCCGAGGGCGGAGACGTTGCGGGGTGGACGCGCCCGGGGGCGTCTCGTCGGCGGCAACCTCACGGTGCTCGCGGCGAGTGTCGGCAGCACCGAGTCCTGGTCGGCGCGCGACGCGATCGTGGTGTTGGAGGACGTCGACGAGGAGCCCTACCGGATCGACCGGATGCTCACCCAGCTGTTGCGTTCGGGGTGGTTCGACGGGGTGGCGGGCCTGGCGCTGGGGTCGTGGACCGACTGCGGCGGGGATTGCGCGGTCGTGCGGGACGTGCTGTGCGAGCGGCTGGAGCCGCTCGGGGTGCCGATGGTGTGGCGCGTGAACGTGGGCCACCACCTGGGTGCGCTGGCGCTGCCGTTGGGGGTGCCGGTCGAGCTCGACGCCGACACCGGCACGCTCACCCCGCGGGTGTGACCGCCGCGGTCACGCCGGTGAGCCGCCTAGGCTCGCGCGTATGCGGATGGACGTGCCCACGGCGCGGCGGTTGTTCACGGCGGCGCGGGTGGCGAGGCTGGCGACCACGGACGCCGACGGGGTGCCACACGTGGTTCCGGTGACGTTCGCGGTGGACGGCGACGACGTCGTGTGGGCGGTCGACGCGAAACCGAAGACCACGACGGCCCTGCGACGCCTCCGCAACATCGCCGCGCGACCGGCCGTGTCGCTGCTGGTGGACCACTACGCCGAGGACTGGTCGACGTTGTGGTGGGTGCGCGCCGACGGGCACGCCACGATCGGCGACCCGGCCACGGACGCCGCGGCGGTGGCCGCGCTCGTGGCGAAGTACCCGCAGTACGGGACCACGCCACCGAGCGGGCCGGTCGTGCGTGTGCGGATCAGGACGTGGCGTGGGTGGTCGGCGACGGACCCTCCGCAGCCGGATCGGGTTCGGCGTCCTTGACCGGTTGGCGCTTCCACACGCCGATGAGACCGAGCGGGTCGGGCTTGAGCAGCGACGCCGCACCGTAGAGGCTGGCCGCGACGACACCGGCGATGAACCACCAGTCGTAGAGGCTCTGCTCACCGGTCGGGTAGTACACCAGCACCAGGAACATCGACACGGCCACCATGACGGCGAGGTGCACCCGACGCCACGAGAACGCCGACAGGATCACGAAGCCCCACGTCAGGTACCACGGCAGTGTCGGGGGCGCGAAGATCGCCACGGCGAGCAGCGTGATGCCCATGCGCATGATGGCCTCGCGGCCACCGTGGCGGGCCTTCCACCACTGCCACACCATCACTGCGATCAGCGCCACCCACGCCGCGCCGCGGGCCACGGTGACGAACGGTGACGACGGCACGTCGATGACGAGGTTCACGAGCGTGTGGGCGACCTCGCCGATGCCCGTGGGGAAGTTCAACCAGTTCGCGATCATCTGCGGCGCCTGCAGGCCGGTGACCCACCCGAGGTTGAGCGACCCGAGCGACACCCATGTTCCGGCGGCGAACACCACGCCGAAGATCGCCAACGACGGGGTGACGGCCTTGACGAAGCGCCGGAACAGGCTTTCCTCGTGCGGCAGGTGGTTGGCCCACACCCACACCAGGAACGGCAACGCCACGGCCGCCGTCGGTTTGATCAGCATGCCGACGGTGACGAGCACGATCGCGAGGGCGTGTTTGCGTTCCAGCGCGGCCCACACGCCGATGGTGAGGAACGCGAGCATGAGCAGGTCGTTGTGCGGGCCGCCGACGAGGTGGATCACCATCATCGGGCTGGCCACCGCCAGCCACATGGTCACGGGCAGCCGCCCACCGAGGTGGCGCACCAGCTTCGGCAACGCCCACAGCAGGCCCGCCAGGCCCGCCAGCAGGATCACCCGGGTCAGGATGACCCCGGCGATCATGTTGTTGCCGGTGATGCCGACGGTGTGTTCGGCCACCAGCAGGAACAGGGGCCCGTACGGCGCGGGTGTGGTCTGCCACAGTGGGTGCACGTTCTGCACCACGTCGGGCAGCACGTCCAGCGCGGCGGGCCCGTAGTCGTACGGGTCGAGCCCGTGCAGCAGCTGCGCGCCCTGCCCGAGGTAGGAGAACACGTCCCGCGTGAACAGCGGCGGCGCGATCAGCAGCGGCGCCATCCACGCGAACGCGGCGACGACGATGGGTCTGGTGCCGATGCGCCCGGCGAGGGCGTAGCGGCCCAGCCGCACCCACGCCCACACGACGAGTCCGAAACCGACGTACAGGACGGCGGTGGTAAGGGCGTGTCCGTGGCCGTACCGCATCCACGACAGCGGCCCGGTGCCGATGATCGGGTCACGGACGAGGATGCCTCCGGCGCCCAGCGACGCGAGCATCAGCACCACGCTGCCGATGACACCCATCGCGATGGTGCGGTACGGGAAGGGTGACGTCTCCCCGGCACGGGCGGTGTCCCGTGCTCCTGCGGTCTCCTCCGCGGGCGTCTCGGCGCTCGGCGCGGAATCGGTGGTGGTGGCCATACTGCGTTCTGAGGTTACACACCGCGACGGAATGCGCTCGTCGAAGGTGTCGGCAACGCCGCGAGCAGCGATCTGGTGTACTCGTGTCGCGGATTGAGCAGCACGGTCTCCACCGGTCCCTGCTCCACGATACGGCCCTGGTGCATCACCGCGACGCGGTCGGCGATGGCCCACGCCAGTCCGAGGTCGTGGGTGATCACCAGCGCGGCGAGTCCGAGGTCCCGCCGGAGTCGCAGCAGCAGCGCGAGGATCTCGTTGCGCACCGTGGCGTCGAGCGAGGCCACCGGTTCGTCGGCGATCAGCACGCTGGGTTCGCAGGCCAGCGCGCCCGCGATGACCACGCGCTGCCGCTGCCCGCCGGACAGCTCGTGGGGCAGCCGCGACAGGTACCGTTCGGCCGGCCGCAGCTCGGCCGCTTCCAGCGCGGCGACGACGATGTCGCGTTCCTCGCCCGCGAGCTTGTGGATGCGGGGGCCCTCGGCGACCGCCTCGTACACCGTGTGCCGGGGGTTGAGGGCGCTGGTGGGGTCCTGCAGCACCAGCTGCACGCGGCGCCGGTAGGCGCGCAGCCCGGACATCGACGTCGGCAGCAGGGACCCGTCGAACAGCACCGATCCCGAGGTCGGTTTCTGCAGCCCGAGCATGGTGCGCGCCAGGGTCGTCTTGCCCGATCCGGACTGCCCGACCAGGGCCACGATCTCGCCGCGCCGCACGCCCAGGTCCACGCCGTCGACGGCCCTCACCACCTGCCGGGACCGGTCACGGAACGTGACGACGAGGTCCCGGGCGGCCAGGATCTCTTCGTCCGGGGCGCCCTCGGTGCCCTCGGTGTCTCCGCCGATCACCGCGGTGTCACGGTCGGTGACCATGCGGGACTCCGGGTCGCCGATGCGGTGGATCGCGGCGGCCAGCGCCCGCGTGTGGTCGTGGCGGGGGTTGTCGAACACCTCGCCCGACGGGCCCTCCTCCACCACCTCACCCCGGTACATCACCGCGACCCGCTCGCAGGTCTGCGCCAGCACACCCAGGTCGTGGCTGATCATGACGAGCCCGATGCCGCGCTGGGCGACGAGGTCGCTCAGCAGCCGCAGCACCTGGTCCTGCACCACCACGTCCAGCGCGGTGGTCGGCTCGTCGGCCACGATGAGCTTCGGTTCGCACGCCAACGCCATCGCGATCATGACGCGCTGTTTCTGCCCGCCGGACAGCTCGTGCGGGTAGGCGTTCGCACGTTCCGGGGGCAGGTCCACCTGCCGCAGCAGCTCGGCCACGCGGTCCTTCGTGGCCCCGTTCGTGGTGGTGTGCAGCCGGATCGGCTCGGCGATCTGCTCCCCCACGGTGCGCACCGGGTTCAACGCGTGCATTGCGCCCTGGAACACGATCGACGCCGCCGACCAGCGCACCGCGCGCAGCCGGCCCCACCGCATCGTGTTGACGTCCTCGCCGTCCAGCAGCACCTCGCCGGTGACGGTCGCGGACTTCGGCAGCAGCCGCAGCAGGCTCATCGCCACGGTGGACTTGCCCGAGCCGGACTCGCCCGCGATGCCCAGCGTCTCACCCGCCCGCAACGTGAGGTCGACGTCGCGCACCGCGGGTACCTCGCCGCCCGCGGTGCGGTAGGTGACCCCGAGGTCGCTCAACCGGAGCAAGGGGGTCTCAGGCGTCTCCGGCGCCATCACTGTCCTCTCAACCTCGGATTGAGCACGGTCTCCAACGCCCGGCCCACCAGCGTGAAGCACAACACGATCACGACGATCGCCAGCCCGGGCGGCAGCAGGTACCACCAGGCGCCCGCGCTCACCGAACCCGACGACAACGCCGACTGCAACATCGAGCCCCACGACACCGCGCTCGGGTCGCCCAACCCGAGGAACGACAGCGTGGACTCGGCGATGATCGAGTTGCCGACCACGAGCGTCGTGTTCGCCAGCACCAGCGGCAGCACCGACGGCAGCACGTGCCGCCCCAGGATGTGGGCGTGGCCGCCGCCGAGCGCGCGGGCCCGCTCTACGAACGGTCTGCTCTCGATCGTCAGGGTCTGCGCCCGCACCAGCCGCGCGGTCGCGGGCCACGACGTCACGCCCACCGCGAGCACGATGGTGGCGATGCCCTGCGGCAGCACGGTCGACAGCGCGATCGCCAGCACCAGCGACGGCAGCACGAGGAAGAAGTCGGTGAAGCGCAGCAGCACGCTGGACACCCAGCCGCCGAAGTGCCCCGCCGCCAGTCCCACCAGGGTGCCGATGACCACGGACAGGATCGTCGCGGCGAACCCGACCAGCAGCGACACCCGCGCGCCCCACAGCGTCAGCAGCAGCACCGAGCGGCCGTCGACGTCGGTGCCGAGGAGGAATTCGAGGCTCGGCGGCTCCAGCGGCGTACCGGGGGCGGTGGTGACGTTCAGGTCGGCGGCATCGGTGAACAGCGGCGCGGTCACCGCCAGCACGACCACCGCCGCGAGCACGCCCAACCCGATCAGCCCGCCGCGCTGCCCGCGGAACTCGCTCCACACCGACGCGACCGCCGCGCGCCGGCGCTGCCACACAGGAGAGGTCATGACTCACGCACCCTCGGGTCCAGCACCCGGTACAGCAGTTCCGCGACCAGGTTCATCAGCAGCACCGATCCCGCCAGCACCACGAACACGCCCTGCAGCAACGGCAGGTCGGGACCCCGCAACGCCTGGTACGTCAACAACCCCAGGCCCGGCCACGAGAACACCGTCTCGACCGTCACCGTGCCCGACACGACCATGCCGAACTGCAGGAACACCAACGTCACCGTCGGCAACAGCGCGTTCGGCACCGCGTGCCGCCGCCGCACGAGGTCGTCGCGCAAGCCCTTCGCGCGCGCGGTCGTGAGGTAGTCGGCGCCCATCTCCTCCAGCAGCGACGAGCGCATCACGAGCATGTACTGGGCGTAGATCACCGCCAGCAGCGTCACGCACGGCAGCACGAGGTGGTGCGCCACGTCGAGGACCTGCGCCACCGGATCGTCCGGGAGCACCGGGGAGCGCATGCCCCGGCTCGGGAACAACCCCTGGGTGGCGATCAGCAGCAGCAGACCGAGCCAGAACTGCGGCACCGACCACAACGTCAACGCCACACCGGTGTTGACCCGGTCGAACGTGCTGCCCCGGCGCCACGCGGCGCGCACGCCCAGCCACAGCCCGAGCGCCACCGCCAGCACCGTCGCCGTCCCCACCAGCAGCACGGTGGGCCAGAACCGCTCGCCGATCATCTCCGAGACCGGCCGGTTGTACACGTAGGAGGTGCCGAGGTCGAACCGCAGCAGTCCCGACACGTAGTCGACGAACTGTTCGGGGATCGACTTGTCCAGCCCCAGTCGTTCCCGCAGGGCGGCCAGTTGTTCCGGGCTCGTGGGCCGGTCGCGGGTCATCGTCGCGACCGGGTCGCCCGGGATCATGCGGAACAGCAGGAACCCGAGCACCACCACGAGCGAGAAACTGGCCAGCGCCCCACCCAGTTTGGAGGCGACGAACCGCACCGTCGGGGGAAGCGCCTTCACACCAGCGGCGCCGCGCCGCCCCGAGCCTCGGGGGCCCGGATCCGGCGCGGCGTCGGTCGACGTCACCGTCACGCTCGACGTCACTCCCTGTCGTCGGTGGAGGAGCGGCGGCGCGCGACCACGGTGCCGCCGACGGCGACCAGCGCGAGCGCACCGGCGCCCAGCGCCACCCACACACCGGCGGACAGGCCGGAGTCGTCACCGGCGGCACCCTCCACCGGCTTCGCGCCGTAGAAGCCCCAGTAGCCGGTCTGCTCCATGATCTGGCCCTCACCCTCCGGCTGCTGCACGAAGCCGGTGAAGCGGTCCGACCGGTAGGCCTCCAGCACCATGTCGTAGCCGAGCACGTAACTCGGCACCATTTCGTAGTAGCGGGCCTGCGCCTCGCGGACGAGTTCCGCGCGCTTGGCCGGGTCGAGCTCCGCCGACTGCTGCGCGTACAGCTTGTCGTAGGTCTCGTCGCAGAAGAACGCGTTGCTACTGCTGCTGCCCGATGACGCGGGCAGCGCGGCGCACGTCTGCTTGGCGAGGATGTAGTCGGGGTCCGGGTTCGTGCCCCAGCCCGAGAACGCGAGGTCGTAGTGGCCCGAGGACGTGGTCTCGTCCACCTCGTTGTCCGACACCAGGTTCTTCGTGACCGCGATGCCGATGTCCTTCAACCAGGACACGAGGTAGTCGCTCGCGCGCTGCGCATAGTCCTCGCTGGCCCGCCCGGTCAGGCGGAACTCCAGCCGGTTGCCGTCCGGGTCGACGCGGATCCCGTCCGGGCCCCGCTCGTAGCCCGCCTCGTCGAGCAGCGCGTTGGCGGCCGCGGGGTCGAACTCGTAGCGCACGTCGTCGCCCGGCTGGTAGTGGAAGTCCTCGTAGATCGGCGGGACGAGGCTGCCGGGCATCTCGCCGTAGCCGCCGAGCACCTTGTCGACCAGCACCTTCGGGTCGATCGCCATGGCGATCGCGCGCCGCACCTCGACGTCGCGCAGCGCCGGGTGGCCGTCACCGATCTCGTCGCCCTCGGCGTTCTGCGCGCCCGGGTTCATCAGCAGTTCGCGGTAGCGGCGGCCCGACGACTGGTTGGTCTCGATGCCGTCCTCGTTCTGCAGGCTGTCGAACTGGGCCTGCGTGAGCCGGTTGATGAAGTCCACCTCGCCGTTGCGTAGCGCGTTGACCGCCGCGTCGGCGTTCTCGAACTTGATGAAGTGCAGCTCGTCGTAGGCCGGGGCGCCCCGCCAGTAGTCCTCGTTCGCGGTCATCCGCACGAGCTCGTTGGGCCGGTACTCCGCGATCAGGAACGGGCCGCTGCCCACGCCCACGACGTCGACGCTGTCGGTGACCGGGTCGTGCATGTCGTCGATGTCCGACCACACGTGCTCCGGCACGATCGGCACGTCCAACGCCGTCATGCTCGCCTGCGGTTCCTTCGTCTCGATCACCAGCGTGTGCTCGTCGGCCGCGGTGACCTCGTCGAAGTTCTCGACGTAGCTGCCGTTCGCCTCCGCCGCCTTCGCATCGGACATGATCTTGTTGAAGGTGAACGCGGCATCCTCCGCCGTGACCGGCTCACCGTCCGACCACGTCATCCCCTCGCGGATCGTGAACGTCCACGTGAGTTTGTCCTCCGACGCCTCCCACGACTCGGCCACCCCACCCGTCGGCGTGGCGTCCTCGGACGACGGCAACGTGAGGAACTCCCACGAGAACCGGCCGATCATCGCGCTCGACGAGAAACTCGCGGTGAACGGGTTCAGGTGGTCGATCTCCTGCACCAACGCCACCCGCAACACCTGCGGCGAGGAGTCCTGCGCGGCCGCCACGGGCACCAACGGCCCCACCATCGACAACGCCGCGGCCGCCGCGCCCACGGGCGCGAGCCGACGCCGAACACGAATCCAACTCACTGTGTACACCTCACTGTGATGCGAGAGGATGCCGGAGCGGAAAAGTAACCACTCTCCACACAGAGATGTCAACGATTTGCGCTCGCCGGTGTGCAACCTGTGACTTCGCGGCTAGGTTGGACACCCGTGAGGATCATGATTTCCGCCGACATGGAAGGCGCCACCGGCGTCACCTGGACAGACGACGTCGTCCCCGGCACCGAGCAATGGCAACGGTTCCGCCGCCTGTTCACCGGCGACGTCAACGCCGTCATCGCCGGTCTCACCGACGGCGGCGCCACCGACATCCTCGTCAACGAAGCACATTCGTCCCAGCGCAACGTGCTCCTCGAGGACCTCGACCCGCGCGCCCGCATGCTCACCGGACGCCACAAACCACTGTCGATGATGGAAGGGATCGACAGCGGCGTCGACGGTGTCGTCTTCCTCGGCTACCACGCCGGCGCCGGCTGCGACGGCGTGCTCTCCCACACCTACCTGCCCAACCAGATCACCGGCGTGTGGCTCGACGGCGTCCCCGCCAGCGAAGGCCGCCTCAACGCCGCGCTCGCCGCCGAACACGGCGTGCCCGTCCTCCTCGTCAGCGGCGACGACAAGACCTGCGAGGACGCCCTCGACTACGCACCCGACGCCGCCACCGTCGCCGTCAAACAGTGCGTCAGCCGCTACGCCGCCATCTGCCTGCCCCCGTCGCGCACCAGCGCGGACCTCACCGTCGCCGCCACCCGAGGCATGCGCCTCGCCGGACGGGGCACCCCCACCACGACAGCGCACCACATCGACGTCGAGTTCGACGCCAGCCACCTCGCCCAGGCGGCCGCCGTCATCCCGACCGTCGAACAGACCGGCGTCCGCACCGTCGGCTTCGACGCCCCCACCATGACCGACGCCATGAAGGCCTTCAAGATCGTCACCGCCATCGCCGACGGCGCCGTGCAGGGCAAGTACGGCTGACGACCCGCGACAAACCGACACCACGAACGAACAAAGGGCGGTGTGACCCCGTGACAGCCGATGTCGTGGACCTCTGTTCCCAGCTGGTCCGCTTCGACACCACCAACCACGGCGCAGGCGACGCCCGCGGCGAACGCGACGCCGCCGAATTCTGCGCCACCACCCTCGCCGCCGCGGGCATCGAACCCACGATCCTCGAATCCGCGCCCCGACGCGCCAACGTCGTCGCCCGCGTCCCCGGCGAGAACCCGGACCTGCCCGCGCTCCTCATCCAGGGACATCTCGACGTCGTCCCCGCCGACCCCGCCGAGTGGAGCGTCGACCCGTTCTCCGGCACCGTCGCCGACGGCTACGTCTGGGGGCGCGGCGCCGTCGACATGAAGGACTTCTGCGCCACGGTCCTGGCCGCCCTCAGCTCGCTGGCCGCCACCGGACGCCGCCCCCGGCGCGACATCGTCCTCGCCTTCGTCGCCGACGAGGAGGACCGCGGCGAGTACGGAGCGCACTGGCTCACCGCCCACCACTCCGACCTCTTCACCGACTGCGCCGCCGCCGTCAGCGAGTCCGGCGGCTACACCTACCACGTCCGCGCCGCCGACGGACGCACCGTCCGCCTCTACCCCGTGGGCACCGCCGAACGCGGCACCGCCCACCTCAGGCTCACCGCCCGTGGCCGCGCCGGACACGGCTCCCGACGCAACGACGCCAACGCCGTCACCCGCCTCGTCGACGCACTCCACGCGCTCGCCGCCCACCGCTGGCCCGTCGTGCTCACCCCCACCGTCGAGGCGTTCCTCGAACGCACCGGCAAAGCCCTCGGCGTCGACGTCGACCTCCACGACATCGACGCCACACTCGACCGCCTCGGCGACGCCGCACCCCTCGTCGAGTCCACCGTCCGCAACAGCGTCACCCCGACCGTCCTGTCCGCCGGCTACAAGGTCAACGTCATCCCCGGCGTCGCCGAAGCCCACGTCGACGGCCGGGTCCTCCCCGGCACCGAGGCCGCGCTGCTGTCCGAGGTCGACGCCCTCATCGGCCCCCACGTCGAACGCGAGTTCCTCTCCCGCAGCCCCTCCGTCGAGGCCCCCGTCGACTCGCCCTGGTTCGACGCGATGGCCGACGCGCTGCGCTCGCAGGACCCCGACGCCGTGGTCGTCCCGTACTGCCTGGGCGGCGGCACCGACGCCAAGGCGTTCAGCGAACTCGGCATCGACTGCTACGGCTTCGCGCCCCTGTGGCTGCCCGAAGGGTTCGACTACCGCGCCATGGCCCACGGCGTCGACGAACGCGTTCCCGTCGACGGCCTGCGGTTCGGCGCCCGCGTCATGGAACACCTCCTGCTGAACGCCTGACCCGCACGGCTCGGGTGATCATGCCAACAGCGCTCAATCGGTACAGGTGAGATGACGCACCCGGGCCGGAAGGCGCTCGACCGATAACATCCCGGATACAAGCACTGAAACCGTCAGCAGGAGAACGTCATGACGCAGGCCCCTGTCAACGTCACCGTCACCGGCGCCGCCGGCCAGATCGGCTACGCGCTGCTGTTCCGCATCGCGTCCGGCCAGCTGCTCGGCCAGGACACGCCGGTGCGGCTGCGGCTGCTGGAGATTCCGCAGGCGGTGAAGGCGGCGGAGGGCACCGCTCTCGAACTCGAAGACGGAGCCTTCCCGCTGCTGGCGGGGATCGACATCTTCGACGACCCGAAGCAGGCCTTCGAGGGCACCAACGTCGCCCTGCTCGTCGGCGCCCGCCCCCGCACCAAGGGCATGGAGCGCGGTGACCTCCTCGAAGCCAACGGCGGCATCTTCAAGCCGCAGGGCGAGGCCATCAACGCCGGCGCCGCCGACGACGTCAAGGTACTGGTGGTGGGCAACCCCGCGAACACCAACGCGCTGATCGCCAAGGCCCACGCCCCCGACGTCCCCGCCGAGCGGTTCACCGCGATGACCCGCCTCGACCACAACCGCGCCGTCGCCCAGCTCGCCAAGAAGCTCGGCGTCGCCGTCACCGACATCAGGAAGCTGACGATCTGGGGCAACCACTCCGCCACCCAGTACCCCGACATCTTCAACGCCGAGGTCAAGGGCCAGAACGCGGCGGAGGCCGTCAACGACCAGGCGTGGCTGGAGAACGAGTTCATCCCGCGGGTCGCCAAGCGCGGCGCCGAGATCATCGAGGCGCGGGGCGCGTCCTCGGCCGCGTCGGCCGCCAACGCCGCCATCGACCACGTCTACGACTGGGTCAACGGCACCCCGGAGGGCGACTGGGTGTCCATGGGTGTGCCCTCCGACGGCTCCTACGGTGTTCCCGAGGGCCTGATCTCGTCGTTCCCGGTGGTCTGCAAGAACGGCTCCTACGAGATCGTGCAGGGCCTGGAGATCAACGACTTCTCCCGCTCCCGCATCGACGCCTCCGTCGGCGAACTCGTCGAGGAGCGCGACGCGGTCACCAAGCTCGGTCTCGTCTGATCCGACGCCGCCTCGCGTGGAGGGTCGGCCACCGTCGCGCCGACCCTCCACGGCCGGATCACTTCATCCACACGACCGGGTCGTCGCTGTAGTCGTCGCGATCGAACGCGGCACCCGCGCGCCCCGGGTGCGCCGCCTGCACCGAGCACGACTCGTCGGACGCGCCCGCCGTCGAGAAGTCGGCGTCGGCCGACGCGGTCACGCACTTGCCCTCGACGTCCCCGGTGACGAAGACACCGGTGTAGTCGCCGTCCGACGCCACCGCCTGCAGGTTTCAGCGAGCTGTAGGCCAGGTCGGTGCCCCCGACGTTCTCCACCGTGTACTTCACGATGTCGGTCACGGTGGTCGCGATCGTTCCCTCCGACTCGCCGTAGCGGTACGGCACCGTCGCGGTCTCGCTGACCCTCAACGTCGTGCCCGGTGGAGTGAACTCCTGCTCCGCGGCACTGCTGTCGGTCGGTGCGGAGCTCGCGCCGACCGCGCTCGTCGACGCAGCCGTCGTCTCGTTCTCCACACCGGCGCGTGCACTGCCCTCGTCGCTGCCGCTGCACGCCGACAATCCGAATCCCTCCAATGGGATCATCTTCGGTTACGCCGAATCGATGGAGCAGAGCTGTGAGTGAGGATCCGTCCGACCCGGCGGTGACGTGGCGTCCGTGCCTGGTGTGTTCGCGTGGTGTCGGGAGGCAAGAGTGATGAACGAGGCGAGGCGGACGCCATAGTGCCCGGATGTATAGACCACCATGACACCGGCGGTGTCGGTCCGGCTCGGGCCCCGCGACCATGAGGACGGGAGCACACCCACCCCGCTCCCACCCCAGTCATGATCACGACGGCAGCGCAGGACCAGTTCACCGCCTACGGTCTCTCGCACTGGGCGGTGCTCGTCGTGTTCGCCGCCGGCGCCGCCGCTGCCGTCCGCGTCGGCCGAGCGCACTGCCACTCCCCTGCGCAACGCCGCGTCAGCCGGGGCTTCGGTGTGGTGCTGCTCGCTCTCGACGTCGCCGCACTCGCCTACACCCTGACCGCCCGCGAGGAGAGCCTGGTCGACAGCGTGCCCCTGCACCTGTCCGACCTCGCCGGGTTCGTCGCCGCCTACGCACTGCTGACGCACTCCCGCCGCGCCGTCGCCCTCACCTACTACTGGTGCCTCACACTGTCACCGCAGGCGCTGTTCTTCCCCGTCCTGGACAGCCCGGACTTCCCGCACCACGAGTTCCTGGCGTTCTGGAGCCTGCACCTGCTCGTCGTGTGGGCGGCCGTCTACCTCACCTGGGGAGTCGGCCTGCACCCCACCTGGCGCGACTACCGCACCACGGTCGTGATCACCGCGTGCTGGGCCGCCACCGCGATGCTCGTCAACAGCGCCACGGGCACCAACTACGGCTTCCTCAACCGCAAACCCGAGAGCGGCTCGGTACTCGACCTGCTCGGCCCCTGGCCCTGGTACGTCGTGGCGGAGGTCGCGCTCATCCTCGCCACGTGGGCGGCTGGCCGACCTGACCGCCCACGCCGTCCACCGTCACGCTCCCGCGAGTCCCCGGCGCTTCAGCAGCGGCTCGATCTCCGGATCACGGCCCCGGAACGCCCGGAACGCCGCCATCGGGTCCGTGCTCCCGCCGCGCGACAGCAGCTTCCGCCGGAAATGGTCACCGTTCGCGCGCGTGAGACCGCCGTTCTCGCGGAACCACTCCACCGTGTCGGCGTCGAGGACCTCGCTCCAGATGTAGGAGTAGTAACCCGCCGAGTAGCCGTTGCAGAAGATGTGCGCGAAGTACGTGCTGGCGTAGCGCGGCGGCACCTCCGGCACCGCCACCCCGGCCTTCTCCAACGCCTGCGCCTGGAACGCGGCCACATCGTCGACCGTGGTGTCCGCGTCCAGCGTGTGCCACGCCAGGTCGAGCAGGGACGCCGCCAGGTACTCGGTGGTCGCGAAACCCTCGCCGTATGAGCGGGACTCCTGCAGCTTCTCCACCAGCCGCTGCGGCAACGGCTCACCCGTGCGGTAGTGGCGGGCATAGTTGGCCAGCACCTCCGGCCACAACACCCACATCTCGTTGACCTGCGACGGGAACTCCACGAAGTCCCGGGGCACGTTCGTGCCCGCGAACGTCGGGTACCGCGTGTCCGACAACAGCTCGTGCAACGCGTGCCCGAACTCGTGGAACGTCGTCTCCACCTCGTCGAAGGACAGCAGCGTCGGCTCGCCCTGCGGCGGCTTGGTGATGTTGAGGTTGTTCACCACCACGGGCTTGCGGTCGAGCAGCCGCGACGGCACCCGGTAGGAGTTCATCCACGCGCCACCGCGCTTCGACTCGCGCGCGTAGTAGTCGCCGAGGAACAGTCCCAGCGGGCTGCCGTCGGCGTCGAACACCTCGAACACCCGCACGTCCGGGTGGTAGGTCGGCAGGTCGTGGCGCTCGGTGAACGTCACCCCGTACAGCTTCGTCGCCGCGTGGAAGACGCCGTCCTTCAGCACCCGGTCGAGCTCGAAGTACGGGCGCAACTCGGCGCCGTCGACGTCGAACCGGCGACGACGCACCCGCTCGGCGTAGAACGCCCAGTCCCACGGCTCCAGCGGGTGGTCCTCACCGGAACGCGCGATCTCCTCGGTCAGCTCCGCCGCCTCGGCGCGCGCGTTCGCGACGGCCACCGGCGCGAGCCGGTGCAGCAGGTCGGTGGCCGCCTGCGCGGTGCCCGCCGTCTGGTCCTCGATCGCGTACGCCGCGTGGTGCGGGTACCCCAGCAACGCGGCCCGCTCGGCCCGCAGCCGCGCGATCCGCAGCAACACGGCCTTGTTGTCGTGCTCGCCGCCGCGGTTGCCGCGCGCGACCGACGCCCGGAAGAGACGCTCGCGCACGCTGCGGTTCTCCAGCGACGACAGCAGCGGCTGCGCCGTCGGCAACGACAGGCTCAGCAGGTACTTGCCGTCCTCGTCCCGCGCCGTGGCCGCCTCGGCCGCCGCCGCGATCGTCGCCTCCGACAGACCGGCCAGCTCGGCCCGGTCGGTCACCAGCACCGCGAGGTCGTTCGTGTCGGCCAGCAGGTTGTCCTGGAACCGGGTCGCCAGCGACGACAACTCGGTGTTCAGCTCACGCAGGCGCGCCTTCTCGGCCTCCCCCAGCGCCGCACCGGCGCGCACGAAGTCCAGGTGGTAGCGCCGCAGCAGCCACGCCGACTCCTCGTCCAGCCCGAGCGAGTCCCGGTCCTCGTACAGGCGCTCGACCCGCGCGAACAACGCCGCGTCGAGGTGGATGGCGTCCGAGTGCGCGGCCAGTTTCGGCGCGATCTCGGCGTGCACGGCCCGCAGCGTGTCGTCGGTGTGGGAGGCGTTGAGGTTGAAGAACACCTCCGCCACCCGGTCGAGCAGCTCACCGGAACGCTCCAGAGCAACGATCGTGTTGTCGAACGTCGGCGGCTCCGGGTTGTCGGCGATGGCCCGCACCTCGGCGGCCTGCTCGGCCATGCCCGCCTCGAACGCGGGCAGGAAGTGCTCGCTCGAGATGCGGTCGAACGGCGGCAGCTCGTACGGCAGCTCACTCGCCGTCAACAGCGGGTTGTCCACAGTCGTCACTCTCGGTCCTTTCGTCCAGTCGACCCACCGACCACCGCGTCGGAGGACAGCCCGCCACTCCGGCGCCGCCGCTTCGGCTTCGGCGGCACGATCCCGCTCAGCTCGCCCCCGCAGTCGTTCATGCGCAGCACGAACGACCGGGTGTCGGTGTAGCGGATCACCGACACCGACGCCGGGTCGACCACCGTGCGCTGAAACAGGTCGAGGTGCTGGCCCAGCGCGTCGGCCAGCACCGCCTTGATCACATCGCCGTGGGTGCACGCCACCCACACCGCGTGCTCACCGTGCTCGGCGGTGACGCGCGCGTCGTGCGCGCGCAGCCCGGTCACGGCCCGCACCTGCATGTGGGCGAGACCCTCTCCACCGGGGAACACGGCCGCCGACGGCTGCGACTGCACCACCTTCCACAGTGGCTGCTTGGCCAGTTCCTTCAACGGCCGGCCCGACCACTCGCCGTAGTCGACCTCGGACAGTCGCGCGTCGGTGCGCGGGGTCAGCCCGGTGGCCTTGACCAGCGGGGCCACCGTCTGCCGGCAGCGCAGCAGCGGGGACGTCACCACGGCGGCCAGCGGCACGTCCGCCAGCCGCGACACCAGGCGTTCGGCCTGCGCGCGACCGACCTCGTCCAGGGCGACCCCGGCGGTGCGTCCGGCCAGGACACCCGCCGTGTTCGCCGTCGACCTGCCGTGCCGGAGCAGGATCACAGTAGCCACCACGCCACCCTACGGCCTCACTGCGGCTGTTCCACCGCACCGGCCTCGACCGGCCCCGCGTCCGGGTCGAGCACGCCGGTGAACACCAGCACCAGCACGAGCACGCCCAGCGCGACGCGGTAGATCACGAAGGGAAGGAAGCTGTTCTTCTTGATGTACGACATCAGCCACGCGATCACGGCGTACCCGACGCCGAACGACACGATCGTGGCCAGCAGGGTCGGCCCCACTCCGGGCGCGTCTCCCTCACCGATGTCGGTGAGCTTGTAGACACCCGAGGCGAGCACCGCGGGCACCGCCAGCAGGAACGCGTACTCCGCGGCGTCGGCGCGCTTGTAGCCGAGGAGCAGACCACCCGTGATCGTGCCGCCCGACCGTGACACTCCGGGGATGAGCGCCAGCGCCTGCGCGAAACCGTAGGCGAGACCGTGGGGCACGGTGAGCTGGTCGAGTTCGCGGTCCTTGCGGCCGATCCGGTCGGCGACCAGCAACAGCAGGCCGAACACGATGAGCGTGGTGGCCGTCAGCCGCAGATCCCGGAACACGCTCTCGATGTCGTCCTCGAACAGCAGGCCCAGCACCGCGATCGGGATGGAGCCGACGATGATGAGCCAGCCCATCTTCGCGTCCGGGTCGCAGCGGTACTCCCGCTTGGTCAGCGACAGGAACCAGCGGTGCAGGATCCGGCCGATCTTCCTGCTGAAGTACAGCAGCACCGCGAGCTCGGTGCCGATCTGCGTGACGGCGGTGAACGCGGCACCGGGGTCGTCCCACCCCGCGAACGCCGCCGTCAACCGGATGTGCGCGCTGGAGGACACCGGCAGGAACTCCGTGAGCCCCTGCACCAGCCCGAGGACGAGCGCTTCGAACCACCCCATCAGGCGACTCCCGCCCGCTCGACGGCGTCCAGGGCGGTCCGCAGGGTCGCGGCGCCGTTCTCCGGTGCCACGAACGGCGACACGTTCAGCGTGGTCACTCCCGCCTCGGCGAACGCGGTCATGCGCTCGGCGATCCGCTCGACCGGCCCGAGCAGCGACGTCGCGTCGAGGAACTCCAGCGGCACCGCCGCCATCGCGCCCGCGTAGTCCTTGGCCAGGTAGCGGTCCTGCACCTCGGCGGCGGCGTCGCCGTAGCCCATGCGCACCGCCAGCTGGTTGTAGAAGTTCTTCTCGCGGCTGCCCATCCCGCCCAGGTACAGCGCCGCGTAGGCGCGCACCGAGTCGGCGCACACGGTCCAGTCCTCACCCGGCACCAGCGGCACGGTGGGGGCGATGTCGAGGTCGGCGAGCGTGCGACCGGCCTTGGCGGCACCCGCACTCAGGTGATCGAGATGGGTGGCGGCGTGCTCGGGTGAGAAGAACACCGGGAGCCAGCCGTCGGCGATCTCCCCGGTGAGCTCCAGGTTCTTGGGCCCGATGGCGGCGAGGTAGGTGGGGATGTGGTCCCGCGCCGGGTGCACCGTCAACGCGAGCGCCTTGCCCGGGCCGTCGGGCAGCGGGAGCCGAAAGTGCGTGCCGTCGTAACGGACCTTCTCGCGGCGCAGCGCGGCGCGGACGATGTCGACGTATTCGCGGGTCCGGCCCAGCGGTGCGGTGAACCGCACTCCGTGCCAGCCCTCCGACACCTGCGGCCCCGACACGCCGAGTCCCAACCGGAACCGGCCACCGGAGAGCGTGTCCAACGTCGCGGCCGTCATCGCCGTCGTGGCCGGGGTCCGGGCCGGGATCTGCAGGACCGCGCTGCCGACGTCGATCGACGACGTCTGCGCGGCGATCCACGACAGCACGGTCGGCGCGTCGGAACCGTAGGCCTCCGCGACCCACACCACCGAGTAGCCGAGCGCGTCGGCCTCCTTGGCCAGCACCAGGTTCGACGCGTCGTTGCCCGCGCCCCAGTAGCCGAGGTTCAACCCCAATCGCATGCGACCTGTGCGACCCAATGCCGTCTCCCGCCCTGTGCTGAGTTCCTTCGACCGGCCACGCTGTCGGCCCGCTGTCAACGGCACGATATCCGCCGCCCGGGCCGGGGCCGCGAGCGCTGTCCGGCTGTCCCGCCTCGCCTGCGCCCTCGGGCCACACACCGGGCGGCCGGTGTCGACGCAGCTCAGCGCAGCTCAGCGCATCCCGGCGCATTCCGGGAGGAGCCTCGGCGCTCGCCACCTCGTCCGGGCATGTCGGCGGCCGAGTACGCACTCGCCTGCGCGGCGAGGCACGGCGCCGACACCATCGGACGATGACGCGCCGCCGGGGCGCCTTGGTCACGGACCCGGTCGGGTGACAGCTAGGCTCTCCCGCTATGGAAAGCCGTCAGCTCGGCACCTCCGGCCTGCGGGTGTCCCGGATAGGGCTCGGCACCTTGTCCTGGTCGACCAGCACCGACGCCGAGGACGCCGCCAACCAGCTCGCCGCGTTCGTCGACGCGGGCGGCACGCTCGTCGACACCGCTGACATCTACGGCGACGGAGAGGTCGAACGCCTGCTGGGATCGCTGCTGGGCCATCTGGTGCCCCGCGATCAGGTGGTGCTCGCCACCAAGGCCGTGGCGCGCCGCGCCGACGGGCCGTTCGGTGGTGGCGCCTCGCGGGGTGCGTTGCTGGCGGCGCTGGACGGCTCGCTGCGCAGGCTCGGCGTCGACCACCTGGACCTGTGGCAGCTGCACGCGTGGGACTCGGCCGTGCCGCTCGACGAGACACTGTCCGCCCTGGAGTACGCGCTGCGCAGCGGCAAGGTCCGCTACGTCGGTGTGTGCAACTACACGGGTTGGCAGCTCGCGACCGCCGCCGCCTCGCTCGCCGAGGGGCGGATCGTGTCGATCCAGTCCGAGTACTCGCTGCTGGAGCGCGGCATCGAGCGGGAAGTGGTGCCCGCCGCCGCTCACCACGGAGTGGGTGTGCTGCCGTGGGCGCCGCTCGGCCGCGGGGTGCTCACCGGCAAGTACCGCACGGGCACCCCGGCCGACTCCCGCGGCGCCTCCACCACCTACGCCGGCTACGTCGAGCAGCACCGCACCGAACGGGCGGCACGCATCGTGGAGGCGGTCGTGACCGCGGCGGACGGGCTCGGCGTGTCCCCGCTGGCCGTGGCGCTGGCGTGGGTGCGGGACCGGCCCGGCGTGGTCGCCCCTCTCGTCGGTGCCCGCGACAAGACCCAGCTGGCCGGGTCGCTGGCAGCCGAAAGCCTGACCCTACCCGCAGCGATCAAGGCCGCACTCGACGACGTCAGCGCGATCGAGTTCGGCTATCCGGAACGATGGCCCGCATGAAGACCCGCACGCACCTGTCCACCCTGGGCGCCGTGGCGCTCGCGGCCGTGCTGGCGGCCACCCTCACGGCCTGCTCCGGTGAGGGAGAGGTCACCGACGAGCTCCAGGTGGTGGAGAACCCCACCGCCGCGACCGCACAGCCCTCCCCCGAGACCGGCACCGAGCCCGCGGGATCGGTGATCCCGCTCGACGGTGACGTCACCGCCATGACGGCGGTCCCGGACAGCGGTGTGGTCGCGGTCGCCGTCACCGACCCGGCCCGCGTGCTGCTCTACGACGGCGACGCCCTCGACCGGCCCGGCACCGAGCCCACGGTCGTCGAGGTGCCCGGCCCGGTCGAGAACCTCACGGCGGCAGGCGACGAGCTGCTGGCCCCGGTGCCGTCGGAGAACACGCTCGCGCGCATCACCCTCGACGGGAACGTCGAGCTCACGCCCACCGCGGGAGGTCCCACCGGCGCCGCCGTCCACGGCGAGGACACGCTGGTCAGCCTGCGCGAACGCAAGGGCGTCGGGGTGCTCGACGGCGACCGCCTCGGCCCCGTCGTCGAGGGCGGCCTCAACAGCGCCGACGACGTGGTGGTAGCCGAAGACCGGCCGGTCGTGCTCGACCGCGTGCGCAGCGCCGTGTTCGAGGTGGACGTCGACGGCGGCGACGTCGGCGCGGGGCTGCGAGCCGGGCAGGGAGCCACGAACGTGGTCACCGACGACTACGGCCGCGTGTTCGTCAGCGACACCCGCAGCGGCGGAATCCTGGCGTTCTCCGTCGACCCGCTGCTGCTGCGGCAGCTCTACCCCGTGCCCGGCGGCGTCTACGGCATGGCCTACGACTCCGAGCGGGACGTGCTGTGGGCCACCCTGACCGCCCGCAACGAGGTCGTCGGCTTCGACGTCCGCGGCGGGGAGCTGCAGGAGCAGTACCGCTACCCCACCGTTCGACAGCCCGATTCGGTTACCGTCGACTCAGGGACGTCCCGGGTCGTGGTGGGCTCGGCGAGCGGGGAAGGGATCCAGGTGATCGCTCCATGAGGAACGCGGAAGCGGTGGTCGACGGCGAGTGGGAATACCGCCGGGTGCAGTTGCCCCCCGGCATCTCCCGAATCTCCGCGGCCGTGCAACTGTCGATCCAGGCCGAGTTCTCGGGCTGGGAGCTGTCCAACGTCAGGTTGTTCTCCGACGGCACACGCAAGGTGTGGTTGCGCAGGCGGCGTTCGCTGGCCGCCGCGGGGCCATTGCCCGGCCTCAGTCTCTGACCGTCACCCTGCGAGCACTCCGCGCCGACACCGGGGGCACCCGGTCGGTGTCCCGGACGACAGTGTCTTGACACTGCTCCGTTCGTTCGAACTATTGTTCGACCGAGGGGAGTAGTTCGGGAGTGCACGTGAACCAACCAGCAGAACCGCCGCCGCCGTGGCCGTGGTGGCAGCACGACGCGAGTTCCACACCCACGCGTCCCGTGTGGACCCGGGCCGACGGAGCACCCGAGGGGTTCCGCCCCGTCGACCCGCCGCGCTGGGTGTGGGTGGACCTGCGCGCCGCGCTGCGCAAGGACGCGTTCACCTTCACCGACGACAATCCCGCGGGCCTGCAGTACCGGTACGAGGCCAAGGGACTGCTGCGGGCCTGGATGCCGTCCGTGGACGGCGCCGCCCTGGCCCTCGTGACATATCAGCTGCTCACCGCCGATCTGGCGTGGCGGACCACGGTGACGGCCTTCGTTCCCGCGCACACGGTGCGGTTCCGGTCGCGCACGGGACGCGAGTCCCGCTAGAGCCGCGTCTCAACCCCGGGCGTGGCCGGTGTGCAGGAGCCGGTGCGGGTCGACGGCGCGGGTGATGCCGCGTAGCCGCTCGTAGTCCCCGGCGTCGAAGGCGGTCCGCAGTGCGTCCTCGCGCAACGACCGGAACGCGAACCCGAGCCGTCGGCCGAGCGCCGCGTCGGCGAACGGGGCGAGCGCGTCGTCGTGGAGTCCGCGCACCAGGGTCTCCTCCCCCACGGCGACCGGTGAGAGGACCGACACCAGGTAGGAGCCCTGGCGGTGGCCCACAGCGCTCGGAACCCGGGGTGGTCGGGCGAGCGCCCCGCCCAGGTGCCGCAGGCCCACAACGGTGAAGACCGGGCTGTCCGGGCCGGCGACGGCCGTCAACCCGGCCAGTGCGCGCGGGTCGAGGTCGCGGACGACGAGGTTGTCGCCCCGGTACGGGTGCGGCTCCTCGGGTTCGTCGAAGATCGACCCCGACGCCGTGTACGGGAGGTCGGTCAGGGTGTCGGCGAGGACCGGCCCGAACGTCCGCAGGGGGCGGGTCAGCGCCCGCCCGTCGTCGGGTGAGCCGCAGTAGGCGACGAGGAGGTGGGCGATCGAGCGGCCCCGCAGCGACTCCGGCAGCCCGGGGACGTCGGGGTAGGTCAGCACGGTCACGGCCGAGGTCAGCTCGTCGGGGACGTCGCCGGTCCAGCGCCGCCAGGCGTCGAGGACGTCGGGGGCCTGCGTGACGTCGAGGAGGAGACTGCCGCCGAAGAGCCGCGTCACCGGGACGAGGGCGATCTCCATGCCGGTGACGACCCCGACGTGACCGCCTCCGCCGCGCAACGCCCAGAACAGGTCGGGCTCGCAGTGCTCGGTCACCTGCCGCGCCCGCCCGTCGGGGGTGACGACGTCGAACCTCCTCACGTGGTCGGAGGCGAAGCCGTAGCGGCGGGCGAGCAGGCCCAGTCCCCCGCCGAGGGTGTAGGAGACGGCACCCACGCCCGGGAAACTGCCGGACAACGGGGCGAGGCCGTGCGGTGCGGCGGCGTCGACGACGTGGCGCCACGTCGCGCCCGCCTCGACCCACGCCGTGCGGGTGGCGGGGTCGACCCGCACGCCGGTCATCCGGCGCGTGCTGATCAGCAGCCCCTCGGTCGGGGCGGTGTGCCCGTGGCCGGTGGCCTGCACGGCGAACGGCAGGCGGCGCGCGGCGGCGACGGAGACGGCCTCACGCACGTCGTCGGCGCTCGTGGCGGCGACGATCGCGGCGGGGCGATGCGCGTCCCACTGCTGGAAACCGGTCCGCTCGGCGTCGTAGCCGTCCGAGTCGGCGGTGAGCATGCGGCCGGGAAGCCGGGTCGACAGCGCGTCGACGGACAGGATGGTGTCGGTCATGTGCGGCACGCTAGACGCCGTTGCGGACACATCCTGTCCTCAACCGCGAGAACAGTGCCGGTGAGTGAGGGAGGTGTGCCGCGGATGCGCCAGGACATGCCCACCCGCCTTCTGCGGCTGCTGTCCCTGCTGCAGACGCGGCGGGAGTGGTCGGGTGCCGAACTCGCCGAGCGGCTCGGCGTCACCGCCCGCACCGTGCGCCGCGACATCGACCGGCTGCGCGCGCTGGACTATCCGGTGGACAGCGCTCCGGGCACCGCCGGGGGCTACCGGTTGACCTCGGGCGCGAGCCTTCCCCCGCTGCTGCTGGACGACGACGAGGTCGTCGCCGTGGCGCTCGGGTTGGTGACAGCCGGTGGGGCCGGTGTCAGCGGGATCGCCGACAGCGCGGTGCGGGCCCTCGCGAAGCTGGAACGCGGTCTCCCGGCGCGGTTGCGGCCACGGCTCGCCGCCGTCGGTGGCACCAGCGTGGCAGTGCCTGCCGCCGAGGTCCCGGCGGTGGACCCGGTGGTCCTCGGCGTCCTCGCCGCCTGCTGCCGCGACCAGGAGATCGTCACGTTCGACTACCGCGGTCGCGCAGCCGCCGACAGCGCGCGGCGCGTCGAACCACACCACCTCGTCACGGTGCGAGGGCACTGGTATCTCGTCGCCCACGACCTGGATCGCGACGACTGGCGTTCCTTCCGCGTCGACCGCCTCACCGACCCGAGGTCCACGCGCCGCCGCTTCACCCCGCGCCCGCTGCCCGCGCCGGACCCGGCGGCGTACCTGGCTCGGTCCTTCGCCTCGGCGGAGTACCGGCACCGAGCGCGGTTGGCGGTGTCCCTGCCCGCCGACGAACTGCGGCGCCGGCTGTTCACGAACGTTCCCGGTGAGATCGAGTCGGTCGACCCCGGGCGGTGCACCGTGCGGCTCAGCGCGGAGTCGGCCGAGCTGGTCGCCCTCTACGCGTCGATGATCACGGCGTTGGATGCCGAGGTGACGGTGCTGGAGTCCTCCCCCGACGTCAAGCGACGGCTTCGCGCGGCACGACGCAGACTGCCGGAATGAGCGGCGTCGCGGCTCAGCGGAACCGCTCGGGATCGCCCGCGCCCTCGCGCACGATCTCCGGTGCCCCCTCCGAGAAGTCGACCACGGTGGTGGGCTCGATGCCGCAGTCGTCGGAGTCGAGGACGACGTCCACCACCCCGTCGAGCCGTTCCTTGATCTCCCAGCCCTGCGTCAGAGGGTCTTCCTCGCCGGGCAAAAGCAGAGTGCTCGACACGATGGGCTCACCGAGCTCCGTCACGAGAGCCTGGGCGACGGCGTGGTCCGGGATCCGCACACCGACGGTCTTCTTCTTCGGGTGCGCGAGCTGGCGCGGCACTTCCTTGGTGGCGGGCAGGATGAAAGTGTAGCGGCCGGGAACGGCCGCCTTGATGGCCCGGAAGGCCGCGTTGTCGAGGTGGACGAACTGCGCGAGCTGCGCGAAGTCCCGGCACACGAGCGTGAAGTGGTGCCGTTCGTCCAGTTTGCGGATGCTGCGGATGCGGTCCATACCCTGCTTGTTGCCGAGCACGCAGCCGAGCGCGAAACACGAGTCGGTGGGGTAGACCACCACACCGTCGGACCGCAGGACTCGCACCGTCTGCGCGATCGCTCGCGGTTGCGGATTCACCGGGTGTACGTCCACATACCTCGCCACGCGACCCAGGCTAGAGGCTCACGACGGGAAGGGCCACCGTCTCCGACGGCGACGGCCCGGCACCGACCCGGTTTTCGGTGCACTTCGGACAACCGGGGCGCACGCGCGGTGCCGCCATGATCCCCGTCCCGGCCCGGCGGCCGGTGGCGGCTGGCAGAATGTGGCCACATGACCGAACAACCCCAGCGCCCGCAGGTCGACCTGTCCCGACGACGTCTGGTGTCGGTGGCACTCATGACGGTCTTGGGGATCGCGGTGTTCGTGTTCGCGATGGCGACCACCGAGCCGAACTGGATGATGTGGTTCTTCGGCATCCTCATGCTGGTCTCCGCGCTGGCGTTCTGGGTGACCTACGCCTTCTACCGGCTGAAGCGGCGCGACCCCGGGCACTGAACCGTCGCGCGTCAGCCGGAACGCCGCCGCGACAGCCTGCGGCGTATCCGGTCCACGACCTCGCCGGGCGGTGAGGTCGCCAGGACCGACCGCGCGGCACGCGCCACCGCACCCCAGCCCGCGGGGGCATCGTTCGTCTCGTGCTGGTCGGGCACCCGCTTCGCCAGGCGGGCGAGGGTGTCGACGGCGGCGTCGAGCACCTGCGCGTCGGTGACCTCGCTGGCCGCCTGGTCCCCCGGTGGCTCGGGCAGCAGGTCGTCGAGGTCGCCCGCGACGGTGTAGCCCGCGGTGGTGATGTCGTCGACGAACCGCCGGGCGGTGTGCGCCGCCCAGTCGTGCGCCTCCGCGGGCAGTGTCGGCCGGGCGGAGCGGCCGTGGGCGAGGATGCCCGCCGCCAGGTCGTCCTTGACCACGGCGGCGTAGTGGGGCCAGTCGACGTCGTCGCCGAGGGCGAGGTTCACCCGGCGCAGCAACTCCGTCTCCACGTGGCCGAGCGAGTGGTTGTGCCTGCCGAGTTCGACGGTGACCGCGGCGGGGTCGAGCCCGAGGACGCACGCGAAACGCTCCCACAGCAAACGCGTCGAGCCGCGGCCGCGGGGCACGGTCACCACGTGCACGCGCTCGGGCGGCAACGACTCGCCCCAGGTCCGCAGCACGCGGGGCAGGTCCTGGTAGTCCCAGAACACGCGGCCCGTGTGGTCGAGCTCGGGGGCGCGCACGGCCTCCAGCAGTTCGGCGAAACCGGTGGTGTGCCGGGTCTTGACGTTCTCCTGCCACACCGACGGCACCTGACGTGCGAAGTCCCGCGCCGTGCACACCACATGGATCTCGGCGTCGAAGGCCGAGGTGACCCGCCGGGCTTCCTCGGGGGAGGCGGCGGCCAGCAGTTCCGAGGAGAACACGGCGTCGCCCGGCCAGGCCTCGATCGTCTCGACCAGGTGGGACCACGAGCCCGCCACGCCGGGCTCGTGCCACTGGCCGTACCGCTGGGCGTGGACGTCCATGGCCGCACGGTGGTGCAGGCCGTCGTCCTCCCCCGGATACAGCAACCCGCGCGCGGCGAGGCCGTCCCGGTGTCGCCACAGCAACGCCTGCAACGAGGTGGTCCCGGTCTTGGGCAGGCCGAGGTGGAGGTAGACGCGCCGGGGCGCGGTGGGCGGCGTGGAGGAGATCATTGCCACCGCATCGTAGTCACGCGTGTCCCAGCACATCACCCGCCCGGACGAACCCCTATAGTGCCAATCTCAACCGGATCGTGTGCGGATCGTTACGTCGCTCCGCTGTCGTCGACGAGGAGGAACCGACGCATGTCCCCCAGTCCGGCCGTCGCACTCGACAAGGGCACCACCGTATGGCTGACCGGTTTGTCCGGGGCAGGCAAGTCGACGGTGGCGTGCACCATCGCCGAGGCGGTGCGCACCAGTGTCGAGGTGGACGTGCTGGACGGCGACGAGCTGCGGAAGACGATTTCCGCCGAGCTCGGGTTCTCCGCCGACGACCGGCACCGGCACGGCGTCCGCGTCGGCTACGTCGCCGAGCTGCTGTCCCGGCACCGCGTGCTGACGCTCGTGCCCGTGATCGCGCCGTACACGCGGACCCGGGAGGCGGTGCGAGCCCACCACGAGCGACAGGGCACCCCCTTCGTGGAGGTGCACGTCAGCACCCCGCTCACCGAATGCGCCCGACGTGACCCGAAGGGCCTCTACGCCCGCGCGGACGCCGGCGAGATCCGAGGACTCACCGGCGTCGACGACACCTACGAACCGCCCGCGTCACCGGACCTGCGCGTGGACACCACCACGGTGACGGCCCAGCAGGCGGCGGAGTCGGTACTCACACTGTTACGCCACCGTGGCCTTCTGTCCACATTGCACACCCCTGTCGGGGGTTAGCCTGCGTCGGTGCCCCACACCGACCTGCCCGACCACACGATCGACGCGCGCTCACTCGGCTACGTGCCCTCCGACGGCGCCCTGGTCCGCGACACCCCGTTCCTCACCGACGTGCTTCGGCAGACCCGGCGCAGCTCCCTCTGGTGGGCGTGGGGCGCTCCGGTGTTCGCTCTCCTGGCACTCGGCGCTCTCGTCGACGACCTGTGGTTCCCTGCTCTGCTCGCGCTGGTCGGCCTGCTGCTGCGCTGGGGTTGGGTGCTGTGGCGTCTGCCTTACCACCCGAAGCTCGCCGCGGTGGCCGACGTGCCGATCCGGTCGGTGCCTCTCGCCGGCGACGACATCGTGCTCACCCGATGGGTGACCGCGGTGCGTGTCGACGCGCCCGCGGGCGCGGGATGGGCCTACGGACTGTTCCCGCGCGCCCACCGGAAACTGCTGTTGCGCCACCGGCGCGTCCACCTCGTCGCCCGGCCCGGCTCGCGGCGGGTGCTGCTCCTGATTCCCGGCTCGCTCGCCGTGCTGGGTGCGCGACTGCGGGACGCTCCACCCGCTCGGGCCCGCGGTGCCCATCCCAGCGCCCCTCCACGGGATCACCTCGTGTCCGCCGTCCCCGCCTCCGACGAGGTGTTCTCGCTGTGGGTCCGCGCCGCCGCCCGGAACACCCTGGTACTGGCCGGACTCGCGGTCGCGCTGGGTGCGGCGGTGGGGACGTCGTCGCTGCTGCCGTTGCTCGACTCCCGACCGGGCGGCGATCCCATCTGGAACGTGCTCGGACTACTCGCCGCCGTGGCGAGCGTCCTCTGGAGTCTCCAGGTGGCGAGGACGACGGTCCGCCTGAGACGGCGATACCGCCGGGCGCGGGCGTGGGTGTCGCTCCCCGCCCGCGTCGACGCACTCGACGTGGACGGCCCCGGCCGGTACACGATCACGGCGACGGTGTGGCATCCCGATGGACGCGCCGAGCAGATCTGCGCCTCCGGGACTCCCGTGGACCTCGTCGCGGCCGTCGTGGACACCGGTCGCCTGTGGATTCTCGACTCCACCGTGGCCGGCTCGATGTGGGCCGTGGGTGTGCCCGGCCACCCGGTGGTCGCCCTCGTCGGACACGGGTGAGCCACCACCGGGGCCCGGGCAGCACGGGTGTCAGGCGCGTTGCTCGGCCTGGACCAAGGCCCGCTCGGCGAGCACGCGGGCGAGATGCTTGCGGTACTCGGCCGTGGCGTGCGGTTCGTCGGCGGGGCTCGTGCCCTCGGCGGCCAGCGCCGCGGCCTCGGCGATCGAGGCGCCGTCGGCGAGGGCGCGTTCGGTGGCCTCGGCGCGCATCGGCGTGCCGGCCAGGTTGATCAGGCCGACGTTGCGGCCCTGCACCGCGACGCCCACGATGGCCCAGTCGATGGCGCGGCGCGTGAACTTCTCGAAGCCCCACCCGGCCTCCGCGCGGGGCAGCCGGATCTCGGTGAGCACCTCGTCGGGTTCCAGTGCCGTGGTGAACGGGCCGAGGAAGAACTCCGTCGCCGCGATCGTGCGGTCGCCGTCGCGGCCGCGCACCACGAACGACGCGTCGGCGGCGAGGAGCGCGGCGGGCAGGTCGGCGGCGGCGTCGCCGTGAGCGACGGAGCCCCCGATGGTGCCCCGGTGCCGGACCTGCGGGTCACCCACGACACCCGACACGTGCGCCACGAGCGGCGCGTGCTCGGCGAGCACGGGATCGCGTTCGAGGTCGCTGTAGCGGGTCATCGCCCCGATCGACACGGTGTCGCCGTCGAGCCGCACGTACGACAGCTCCGCGAGCCCGGCGATGTCCACGACCACCTCGGGCGCCGCCAACCGCAGCTTCATCAGCGGCAGCAACGAGTGCCCGCCCGCCAGCAGTTTCGCCTCGTCGCCGTGTTCGGCCAGCACGGCGAGCGCGTCGTCCACAGAGGACGCGCGGTGGTAGCGCAGGGACGCGGGGATCACTGGTCGACCTCCTGCCCGGACGCGTCGATCACCGCATCGACGATGTTGTGGTAGCCGGTGCAGCGGCAGAGGTTGCCCTCCAACCCTTCCCGCACCTGCTCGCGCGTGGGCTTCGGGTTCTCCTCCAGCAGCGACGCGGCCGCCATGATCATGCCTGGGGTGCAGAACCCGCACTGGAGCCCGTGCTGCCGGGAGAACGACTCCTGCAACGGATGCCGCTGCCCGTCGTCGCCGTTCAACCCCTCCAGTGTCGTGACCTCGTGTCCGTCGGCCTGGGCCGCCAGCACCGTGCACGCCTTCACCGACCGGCCGTCGAGCAGCACCGTGCACGCTCCGCACGAGGTGGTGTCGCAGCCGACGTTGGTGGCGGTGAGCCCGGCGACGTCGCGCACGAAGTGCACGAGCAGAGTCCGGTCCTCGACCTCCTCGGTGACCGTCCGTCCGTTGATCTCGATCGTGACGCGCAACGCTGTCAGTCCGCCTTCCGTACTCGCGTGGTTGCCTCCTGGAGCGCTTCCCACACCCGCAACGGCGTCGTCGGCATGTCGACGTGGGTGACACCGAGGTGTGCCAGCGCGTCGACCACGGCGTTGTGCACCGCGGGAGTGGAACCGATCGTCGCCGACTCGCCGATGCCCTTGACGCCGAGCGGGTTGCGGTCGGTGGGCGTGACCATCTCGACCAGCTCGAAGTCGGGCAGCTCGGCGGCCGTGGGGAATGAGTAGTCGGCGAACGTCGCGGTCGTGGGGTTGCCGTCGGCGTCGTAGTGCATGACCTCCAGCAGCGCCTGGGCCGCGCCCTGCGCGAGCCCGCCGTGCCGTTGCCCGGTGAAGGTGACGGGGTTGAGCACCGGACCCGCGTCGTCGACGGCGACGATGCGCCGCAGCGTGACCTTGCCGGTCAGCGTGTCGACCTCCACCACCGCCAGGTGCGCGCCGAACGGGAAGGTCGGCGACACCTCGTCGGCCCACACGTCGGCCGACAACTCACCGTCCCCGGCCCGGGCGGCGAGCTCCGCCCAGCTCACCCCGCCCGCGGACGCCGCGCCCCGCACCCGCCAGGCGCCGGTCGCCGTGTCCAGTTCGAGATCGTCGGGGGCGGCTTCCAACTCGTCGGCCGCCCACTCGCGCGCCTTCTCGATCACCGCGTCCGCGGCCTTGCGCACCGCGGTGCCGCCGAACTGCAACGACCGCGACCCCATCGTGCCGACGCCCTTGGGCACCTCGTCGGTGTCGCCGTGGCGCACGGTGATCTTCTCCATCGGCACGCCCAGCCGGTCGGACAGCAGCATCGCGAACGTCGTGTGGATGCCCTGGCCGTGCGGGGACACGCCCGTGTACGCGGTGACGCTGCCGTCGCGGTGGATCACCACCCGGCCGCTGTCCCCGCGCCCGTCACCACCGGTGATCTCGACGTAGGCGGACATGCCCAGGCCGAGCGCGACCGGATCACCCGCCGCGCGGCGGCGCGCCTGCTCCTCCCGCAGCTCCGCGTACCCCGCGGCGTCCAGGACCTTGTCGAGCGCGGCGGCGTAGTCACCCGTGTCGTACGTGGCGCCGGTCGGGGTCGTGTACGGGAACGCGTCGGCCGGGATGAGGTTCTTGCGGCGCACCTCCGCCGGGTCGACACCGATCTCCGCGGCGAACAGGTCGATCGCCCGTTCCACCGCCGCCGTCGCCTCCGGCCGGCCCGCACCGCGGTACGCGCCGATGGGCGTGGTGTTCGTGACCACCGCCCGACTGCCCGCCTCCACCCGCGGGAACCGGTACACACCGGGCGCCATCATCTCCGTCAACGTCGGCAGATAGAGCGTGCGCGGGTACGCGCCCGCGTCCTGCACGACCTCCAAACGGAACGCCAGCACGGTCCCGTCGCGACGACCTCCGATGGTGACCGTGTTGCGCTGGGCTCGACCGTGGGTCATCGCGGTCAGGTTCTCGTAGCGGGTCTCCGACCAGCGCACCGGACGGCCACTACGCCGGGCCGCCCACGCCAGCACCACAGCCTCGGGGTCCGCCCCGATCTTCGCCCCGAAACCACCACCGACGTCCGGAGTGACGATCCGGACCCGCGCGGCGTCGAGTCCGAGCCCCTTGGCGACCGCCGAGCGGGCGAGGTGCGCGTTCTGAGTGGACAACCACAGGGTCACGCGACCGTCGTCGCCCCACGCGCAGGCCGCCCCGCGGGCCTCCAACGGCGCGGGCGCCACCCGCTGGTTGTCGATGGTGCGGGTGACGACCACCTCGCAGTCGGCGAAGGTGTCCTCGGCGAACTCACCACCATGGGTCTGGACCACGTTGGTGCCCAGGTCCGGATGGAGCACGACCTCGTCGGTTGCCGCGGTGTCGACGTCGGCCACGGCGTCGAGCGGCTCGTAGTCCACGTCGACGAGTTCGGCCGCGTCCGCGAGCTGGTACCGGTGCTCGGCGAGGATCACCGCGACGGGCTCACCGACGTAGCGCACCACGCCGTCCGCCAGCCACGGTTGCGCCACCGGCCCCGCCTTGCCGGGCGCCAGGTCAAGGTCGGCCGCCGTGTACACGGCGACGACCCCGGGCGCCGCCTCGGCCTCCGAGGTGTCGATCGAGGTGACGGTGGCGTGCGCGATCGGGCTCCGCACGAACGTGGCGTGGACGGCGCCCGTGAGCGCGTCCTCGCGAAGGTCGTCGATATAGGTGCCGCCCGTCGTGATGAGTTTGTCGTCCTCGACGCGGACCACCCTGGTGCCGACGATGCTCACAGAAAGCCTCCCACTACGACTCCGCGACGATCATGCCGAAGAAGTGGTGAGCGCGCCAAGACGATGTTGACAAGTCACATGAAAAAGGTTCGCGACTACTCCGTTCGCCGGATCACGCGAAAGCAGCCTCCGCGAACCGGTCGTGCAACCGCGACGCCGTCTCCCGCTGCCGGTCGGCCCGCGCGACGAGTTCGTCCAGTTCGGCCGGGTCCAGCCTGCCGTCCCGCGCCGCCCGCACCCGCAGACTCCGCCACAGTCCCGCCTTGCCCGTCACCTGCATCGCGATCAGCTCCGACTCCAGCACCGGGCTCGACGGAGACGACGCCACCAACCGGCCGTTCAACTTGAGCCGACCGAGCTTCTCCACCGCCCACGCCGCGGTCGCCTTGTACGCGCGGACGGGAACCTCCAGATCCGCCATCACCCGCCGCACCGTGCGGAGATCGTCGGAGAGTTCCTCGGCCAACGCGCGGAGTTCGGACGCGTGCGCGGAGGAGCGTTGTTCGGACGCCAGCCGCCGGGCGAGTTCCGCCCCGCCGACAGCGGCCGCATGGTGATCGTTCAGGTAGGTCGCGAAAACGAGGTCAGCGGTGTCGGTGCCGAGCATGGCCGCCGAGTACCCGCTGCGGACGTTCCGACACCCGTCACCACCCGAGACCCCACCCGCGCCCGGATCAGTCCCGGTACAGCCTCGCGTGCAAAGACCGCATCAGCCGCCCGTATCCCACGCCGGTGAGCCGGCCGGTACGCGCGAGCGCGGCCTTCGCCGCGTTGGCCCCCGGTCCTCCGTGGACGGCACCACCGGGATGCGCTGACGCCCCCGCCAGGAACAGCCGGTCGATCGGCGTGTCCGAGCGGCCGAGCCCGGGCACGGGACGGAACACCAGCTGCTGGTGCAGCGCCGCCGTGCCCGCGTTGATGGCACCTCCGACGAGACCCGGCTGCTCCCGCTGAAGATCCGCCGGGCCCATCACGTGCCGGCGGCGGATCCGCCCGGCGAACCCGGGAGCGTGCCGCTCCACGATGCTCTCCATCCGATCGACGAACCGCCGCAACCGGTCATCGTCCCACTCCACTCCCTGCGGCACGTGCGTGTACGCCCACGCCAACTCGGTGCCCTCCGGGGAGCGCGTGGGATCACTCGTGGTCATCTGTCCCAGCACGAGCATCGGCTCGGCGGGCACCCGGCCCGTCGACAGCTCCGCGCTGTACCGGGCGAGACTGTCGAGATCACTGTCGAGGTGCACCGTCCCCGCGCCGGCGGCCTCCGGGTTGCTCCACGGAATCGGCCCGGAGAGCGCCCAGTCCACCTTGACCGTCGAGTCGTCCCAGTGGAACCGATCCAAATCGGACACCAACCGGGCCGGAAGGTGCTCCTCCCCCACCAGGTCCCGGTAGAGCAGCGGCGCGGGTACATCCGCCAACACCGCCCGCCGCGCCCGCACCAGCGTTCCGTGCGCGTCCCGCACCCCGAGCGCCCGCCCACCGGCCACCACCACCCGGGTCACCGGCCGCGAACACGCGATCCGGCCCCCACGCGTGCGCAACCGCGTGGCCAGGGCATCGGCCAGACCCCCGGCCCCGCCCTCGGGCACCGGGAACCCCATGTCCTGACCGAGCATCCCGAGCAGCCAACCGAACACCGAACTCCCCGTGGCGTGCGGGCCGAGATCACTGTGCAACGCGTTCCCGGCGAGCAGCAACCGCGCACCGTCACCGTGGAACGTCTCCATGCCGAGCGTGCTCACCGGAGTCGCGAGCATCCGCACGAACCGCAGCCCGTCCCCCAAGCCCAGGACCCGCGCCAACCGCGCCGCCGCGCGCACCGGCGGAAACGGCGTGAACAGCAGATCGAGGAACGGCTCCCGGATCCGCAGCCACTCGTCGAACTGCCCACGCCACGCGTCACCGTCCCGCACGTCGAACGACGACACGGACTCCACCGTCCGCTCCAGATCCCGGGACAGCACGGCGACCCGGTCGTCGGGCAACACGTGCGCGAGCACGGCGGGCGCGTGACACCAACGCAACCCGTACTGCTCCAGGTCCAGTCCACGCATGATCGGCGAGGCCACCGACATCGGATAGAACGCGCTGAACACGTCGTGCCGGAAACCGGGCTCGGTCAACTCCGCGGTCCGAACGGCTCCCCCGACGAACGGTGTGGCCTCCAGCACCAGCACGTCCCAGCCCGCGTCGACCAGCAGATTCGCGGCCACCAGACCGTTCTGCCCGGCACCCACGACCACGGCGTCCACCGTGTCCTCGACGCCGCCGCTCGACCCCGCTGCCTCCACGGCCTCTGGCGTACCCATTGGGCGGGACCCTACACTCGCCCGCCCCCCGACCTCGGCGTCTCGCCGGGCCCGTCGCGGCGAGGTCCCCGGTGCACGACGATGTCCTCCAACCGCGACAACGCCTCGCTGTTGCGCGGCTTCAGATACAGCGCCTGCACCGGCACCGGAAGCAACCGCGCCGGCCCCTCGATGGCCTCCTCCGAGATCGTGACCTTCGTGCGCTCGTCACCCGCCGGCTCCAGCTCGACCCGGACGCGCGCCCGACCGAGCACCCACAGCCGCGCTTCGAGCTCGATCATGCGCCCCGGCTCCACGGCGGTCACCCGCGAGATGTCCGGCACCTGCAACGGCCACGCCCCAGCCTTGTGGTGAATGCGGCTGCCCTCGGCAGGCCACGACTCGTCGACGTCCCGGATGTGCGCGTTGCCCACCACCCAACCCGCGTAACTCCACCCGTCGGCGAGCACGGCGAAGACCCGCTCCGGTCGCGCGGGCATCACCCGGCTCGTCTCGATCATCCGCTCCACCTCCACGACAGCGCAGTACCCACGGCGGCGCCCGGCGACTCCTGTCGGAACACCTCCGGAGTCTTCGGCCGCGGCTGTCACCTCCGCGCGCGCTCCAGTTCGTCCGCCGCGACGCCACACCCCGACCCGAGCCGTCCTGACCGGTCGGCCCGCCACCGTCCACCAGGAGCTCGTCGTGCGCCCGACGGTGTTCGTCCCACGGCATCCCGCCCTCGCCGCGTGGCCGGGGTGATCCACACTGCACGGGGTTCACCGCCCGTGCCGCGCGCCGTAGAGTGTGGCTCCTGCCGTGGCGACGCCAAAGGGGGATCATGAGCACCCGACGTGGTCCGGTGGCGACACTCGCCGACCTCGCCGGCCGATGGTTCGCCGTCCTCGTCGTGATCGGTGGCCTGGTCGGGCTGGCCCTGCCGGACCAGACGGCCGTCCTCGCCGGTTCCGTGCCGATCCTGCTCGGCGTCATCATGTTCGGCATGGGCCTGACCCTCAGGCTCAGCGACTTCGCCCTCGTCCTCCGCCGCCCCTGGGCCGTGCTGCTCGGCCTGAGCGCGCAGTTCGTCATCATGCCGCTGCTGGCGCTCACGGTGAGCTGGGTGTTCGGGCTGACCGGACTGCTGCTGGTCGGGATGGTGCTGGTGGGCTCGGCCCCCGGCGGCACCGCGTCGAACGTCATCGTGTACCTGGCCCGCGGCGACGTCGCCCTCTCGGTGACACTCACCTCCGTCGCGACACTCCTGGCGCCCCTGCTCACCCCGCTGTGGGTGCTGTGGCTGGCCGGTTCGGACCTTCCCGTGGGATTCGGCGACCTGTTCTCCTCGATCGTGCAGGTGGTGCTCGTGCCCGTGGTCGCGGGCCTGGTCGTCCGCGCGCTCGCGGGTCGCCTGGTGCAGCGGGTGACGCCGTACCTTCCCCTCGTGTCGGTCACCGGCGTCGTCCTGGTGGTCGCGGGCATCGTCGGCGCCAACGCCCCCGTCGTCGCCACCAGCGGACTCCTGCTGATCGCGGCCGTCATCGTGCACAACGGACTGGGACTGCTGCTCGGCTATCTCACCGCGAAGGCCGCACGCCTCGACGAGACCGTCTGCCGCGCGGTGAGCGTGGAGGTCGGGATGCAGAACTCCGGCCTGTCCGCCAGCCTCGCCACCGCGCACTTCGCCCCACTCGCGGCCCTGCCCGCGGCGCTGTTCTCGGTGTGGCACAACGTCTCCGGCTCCGTGTTGGCGAGCTACTGGGCGCGCCGACCGGTGGACCGGGCGCACGAGCCCTCGTCGCCCTGAGCCGCGCACTCGCGGAATCCGGCTACTCGGCGGCCTCACCGGCATCGAAGTAGGAGAACTCGAAACTCAGCTCCTCGTAGCGCACATACGTCCGCAACACTCCCGCCGCACCGTCCCGCCGCAATCGGTGCAACCTGCGCGCGAGTTCCTCGGCCGCCTGGGCCGGATACACGTCGGTCTGGGCGAGCGTGCGATGCAGGTGGGAGACCTCCCAGCTGTCCTTCGTGCCGCTGCCCGCCGACACGGTGAGCGTCACGTCGAGAAGCCAGCGCGAGGGTTTCCCCGTCAGCGCCGGCGTCTGATGCGTCTCGATACCCGCGATGTAGTCGGCACGAATCAGGCCGTCGGTGAGCGTGGCGACCCAGACATTCTCCAGCCCCATGCTCCTTGGCATACCCGTCGAGAAACAGGGCAAGCGTAAGCAGCTCACCGGATGCGCGGCGGCGCCCACAGCCTGGCGTATAGGGCGTTATACACATCACTCGTTCCGGTCATTCCCGCTGCGTGATCGCCGCACCGCCGCCATCACCGGACCGGCCGAACCTCGACCCCGGTTCGTGACCGCCGATTGACCACCGCCGCAACGGGTACCACAGCGGGAATGATGCTCCCACGACTTCTTCGTGCCTCCGAATCCGTCGACCGACTCGACGGTGTGGCCGAGAAACTCGCCCACCGCCTCCGCCGCGTCCTCCGGGGCAACGTCCTGGACAAGGCCCTGCGCGGCTCCTGGATCGGACACCCCGCCCATCCCCTCATCGTCACCGTGCCCATCGGCGCCTGGGTGTGTTCCGCCGCATTCGACGCCCTCGGCGACCGCGAAGCCGCGCGCCGACTCATCGGAATCGGAGCACTCACCGCTCCGGCCGCCGTCGTCACCGGACTGGCGGAGTACTCCCGCCTGTCCACGGTGCAACGACGCGTCGGCCTCCTGCACTTGACGGCCAACGTGGCCGCTCAGGCGTGTTACGTTACGTCGCATCGCTGCCGGTCACGGGGCTCCCACAGCGCGGGGATGCTGTGGAGTGCACTGGGACTGGCCGCGGTCGCGACGGGCGGCGCGCTCGGCGGTCATCTGTCCTACGCCCTCGGTGCGGGCGTGTACGAGTGGCAGGAAGGCCCCGAGCACTGACCCCCGCGGACGTGATCTGGAACGACCACGCCGAGGAGGTCCTGGCATGGCGGTGACCCTCGTCCACGGAACGTCGTTCTGCGTGTGCGGCGACGACGGCGAGTTCGGCGGCGGCATCGCCGAGGGGACGTTCTACCAGGACACCCGCATCCTGTCCGGTTGGAACCTGCGCATCGACGGCAGACCCGTCGAACCGATCACCGTGCAGGTGCCCGAACCGTTCCACGCGCGGTTCGTCGGGCGCGCCCACTCCGGCGACGGCGAAGCCGAGAGTTCCCTGCTGGTGCGCCGCGAACGCTACATCGGCGGCGGCATGCGCGAGGACCTCATCCTCCGCAACTACGGGCGCACCAACGTGACGTGCACGGTGAGCGTGCGCGTCACCGCCGACTTCGCCGACGTGTTCGAGGTCAAGGCCGGCCGGATCCGGGACAAGGGCCACCACGCGGTCGAGGTCACCGGCACCGGCCTGCACCTGGCGCGCTACCTCGACTCCTCCAGCCGCGGTGTGCGCATCACCGGGCAGACCCTCGACGGCAGCGCCGCCGAATACTCGCGCGACCGCGTCACCTTCCGCGTCGTCGTGCCGGCCGGGCAGGAATGGTATGCCTCCGTGGGAGCGCTGCCCGTGATCGACGGAACCCCGATCGTCCCGCTCTTTCCCCGGGAACGCCCCGTCGAACACTCCCGCCCCGCCGTCCTCGCCCGCCGCTGGCGCGAGGGAAGCCCCGTGCTGCGCTACTCCGACAACCGCTCACTGGCCCACACCCTGCAACGCAGCCGCGAGGACCTCGGCGCGCTGCGCATGTTCAACCCCGACCGGCCCGACGACGTCGCCATCGCCGCGGGCGCCCCGTGGTTCATGGCCCTGTTCGGCCGGGACTCACTGCTGGCGTCCCTCATGTCACTGGCCATCGACCCCGCCCTGGCCCTCGGCACCGTCCAGACCCTCGCCCACCACCAGGGGTCCACCGTGGACCCGGACAGCGAGGAGGAGCCCGGCCGCATCCTCCACGAGGTCCGGTTCGGCGCCGACGCCTCCCTCGCCCTCGGCGGAAGCCACATCTACTTCGGCACCGCGGACGCCACACCGCTGTTCGTCATGCTGCTCGGCGAACTCAGCCGCTGGGGAATCGGCAGGGACCGCGTCGAAGCGCTGCTCCCCAACGCCGACCGCGCACTCGACTGGATCGACCACTACGGCGACCGCGACGGTGACGGCTTCGTCGAGTACCACCGCGCCACCGACCGCGGCCTCGTCAACCAGGGCTGGAAGGACTCCTGGGACGGCGTCAACTTCGCCGACGGCACCATCGCCCGCTCCCCCATCGCGCTGTGCGAGGTCCAGGGTTACGTCTACGCCGCTTTCGTGGCGAGAGCCGAACTGGCCGAGAACTTCGGCGACCACGACGGAAACCGCCACTGGCGCGAACGCGCCGCCGAGTTCAAAAAACGATTCAACGAACAGTTCTGGATACCCGAACTCGGCCGCTACGCTCTCGGACTCGACGGCGACAAACGCCCCATCGACTCCGTTGCGTCCAATATCGGTCACTGTCTGTGGACCGGAATCGTCGACGACACCCGCGCCGCGTCCGTCGCCGATTCTCTGCTGTCCCCGCAGATGTTCAACGGCTGGGGAATCCGCACGCTCGCCTCCGACATGGGCGCCTACAACCCGATGAGCTACCACAACGGATCGGTCTGGCCCCACGACAACGCCATCATCGCCGCCGGACTCATGCGCTACGGCTTCGTCGAGCACGCCCAACGCGTCGCGGTGGCCGTCTTCGACGCCGCCCGCGCCTTCGACGGACGGCTGCCCGAACTCATGTGCGGCTTCGACCGCAGCGAGTACGACACACCCGTCCCCTACCCCACCTCCTGCTCCCCGCAAGCGTGGGCCTCCGCCGCCCCCGTGCACCTGCTCCGCACCCTGCTGCGGTTCCAGCCCTCACTCCCCCACCGCAGACTCCGCGTTTCCCCTGCGTTACCGGAATCATTCGGAGCGTTACTGATCGACGACGTTCCACTCGGGGGAAGCCGCATTTCCATCGAAGCGAAGGGAAGCGGCGTCCGGGTCGGACACCTGCCCTCGGAGATCGAAATCGTTCATTAGGTCGAAGGACTTTCGACACCCCACCGTTTGCCCCCACGCCCCACGGGAATTGGGGCCAACATGAGTCAACCCAGAATTGCCATGATCGCGCCCCCCTGGTTCGAGCTCCCCCCGAGCGCCTACGGCGGTATCGAAGCCATGGCCGGCGATCTCATCGAACAGCTCGCCCTCCGCGGAGTGGACCTCACGCTCGTCGGCGTGGGACGCAACGGCACCCCCGCCGACTTCGTCCCCACCTACGACACACCCAACGAGGACCGCCTCGGCCAGGTCCTTCCCGAGGTCACCCACGCCGCGGAACTGACCGACATCATCGAGAAGATCGACCCCGACGTCGTCCACGACCACAGCCTCGCGGGCCCCCTCATGGCCCGCGGCCGCAGCATGCCGACCGTTCTCACCGCCCACGGACCCGTGAACGGCGAGATGGGCCGGTACTACCGCGGACTCGGCGACAGCGTGCAGTTGGTGGCCGTCTCCGACGCACAGCGACGGCTCGCCCCCGACCTCAACTGGGTCGGCACCGTCCACAACGCCGTGCGGGTCGACCGGTTCCCGTTCCGCGAGGACAAGGAGGACTACGCCCTCTTCCTCGGCCGCGCCTGCGTCGAGAAGGGCATCCCCCAGGCCATCGCCGCCGCCCGCCGCGCGGGCATCCACCTCAAGATCGCCGCGAAATGCCGCGAACCCGAGGAGAAGGCCTACTTCGAACGCGAGATCGCGCCGCTGCTCGGGCCCGGCGTCGAATGGCTCGGCGAAGCCGACCGCGCCCGCAAGGCGGAACTGCTGCAGAGCGCCCGGTGCCTCGTCTTCCCGGTCAGCTGGGAGGAACCCTTCGGCATCGTCATGGTCGAGGCCATGGCCTGCGGCACCCCCGTCGTCGGCTTCCGCCGCGGCTCGGTGCCCGAGGTCGTCACCCACGGCCGCACCGGCTACGTGTGCGACGACGTCGAGGGCCTCGCCGACGCCATCGGCCGGGTCGGCGAACTCTCACCGCACGACTGCCGCCGGGAAGCCGAGCTGCGGTTCGACGTCGAGATGATGGCCGACCGCTACGCCCGGATCTACCAGTCCGTGCTCTGAGGCGCGTCCTCGGTCTCCTGCACGACTCCCACCACCGGATACCGCAGCCAGGTGTCCATCAGACCCTGCTGCTCCACACCCGGACGGGAGTAGTCGCACACCCCGTCGGAGAAGATCGCCCGCAAGCGCCGCCACTGCCGGTCGGTGAACTCGACGTCGTAGTCCGCCGGGTCCACGGCCTTCACACTGCACTTGACGAGGTCGGCCTTCACACCCTCCCCCGCGACCTCCCGCGGGAAGGACGCCGACGGGTACCACTGCTCGCACTCGCTCGCCGGGTCGCGATCCAAGGGCTGCGCGACGAAAACGGGCTCCTCGTCACGGGAGTAGCAGCCCTCCCGCAGTGACGCGGGTTTCGCCTCGGCGATCTCCTCGACGTCGAAAGGAGCCGAACCCGACTTCCCCAACGCAGTCAACCAACGATCCATGTCGACGACGGCGCTGCGCAGCAGCGGACTGCGGGTGCTGAACCCGCCGTAGCGGTTGTCCTCCAGCAGACTCACGTGGTTGGCGGCCGAACCGTTGGCCTCCCGCAACCGCTCCCGGATCGAGAACGTGTGGTATCGCACGTGGATGTCACCGTTCGGCAGGTCGTCGGTGTAGGCGCGGTAGTCGATGATCGGCACCGTGCCGAGCCCGCCGCCGCCGTTGGTGAGCCGACCGGTCCGGTAGGCGATGCGGATGGCCTGCCGGTCCCCTTCCGTCCGCCTCGGCACGAGGTTGGCGTCGTCGTCGAAACCACCCACCCGCGCGTTGAGGTCGAGGAACTCCTCGACACTGATGGCGCCGTCGTTGAGTGCCTTCAATCCGTACTGGACACCCACGTTGTCCAGCGGACGCCGGGCGAACCCGGTCTCCGGGTCCCGCCCGTACACGTTCACCGCGTGGTCGTACACCCCGCAGCGCACACCGCCGGGATTGGTCTCCGGGTGATACCGCTCGGCGACCGGCACCATGTCGCAGAAGGCCGTCGGCGAGATCCGGCGCGCGCCCACGGCGACGTTCGGCGCCGTCTCGTACCGCAGGAAACCCGTGACGGCGCGCTTCTGCTCCTCCGTCCACTCGAGATCGCTGCCGGTGAAGTACTCGTGCAGCAGCCACGCGTCGGTGATGAAGTTGACCGTCCCGAACCCGACCTCGGGGAACGAGCAGCCCACCACGATGCCGTCGAAGATCCCCGGGTAGTTGTCGACGATCTGGTGCGCCTGGTACGCGCCGCCCGAACACCCGAAACCGATGGTGTGCTCGATCGGACCGTGCCGCTCGGCGAACCGCTCCTTCACCATCATCGCCGTCTCCGCCGCCGTGACGTCGGCGCAGTTCGCACCGTAGACGTTGAGCGACGACGACATGACGCCGTAACCGCGGCTGAGCATGAAATCGTCGGTGACGCCGCCGGTGGTGTTGCCCTGCCGATACCAGCCGCGGGTGCAGCCGCCCCCGAGCGTGTAGATCACTCGCCCGTTCCACCCCGCCGGCCGCGCGGCCGGGCCGGGCTCCGACTCCCGCAGCGGGTCGTGCAACACCGTCATCTGGTAGATGCCGCGGTTCAGCGTCCCGGTCTCCATCCGCACCACGTAGGGCACGCGACGACCCACCGACGTCGTCGTCCGGACCAGGTCGTCGGGATACGCGGTCGCGTCCTCGGGCCACGGGGCGAACGCGCCACCCGTGGTGCGGTAGAAGTAGTCGACCCTGGTCTCGATCGAACAGTCCTCGTCGACCGGCTCCCCGAGCGTTCCGCCGACGACCGGCAGCCGGAAGGTCGCCGTCTCACACGCGAACGGCTGCTGGTGCGGACCGGAGAACACCGGCCCCTGCGCCGGGTGGTTGGTGAGCACCAGTTCGGCGCGCGGCCGACCCCGCCCCGGCACCGACGCCACCAGGGTGTTGTCGCCCTCGCGTAGGCCGGTCACGTGGCCGGTGAGTGTGCGAGCCCGCCGATCCACCGCGAACCGGCCGGTGACGTCCGCCCCGTTGAGGCGCACCCTCACCGCCGAGGGCGGCACGCCGCGCGAGCCGGTGACCTGGATCAGCGCGTCTCCCGCGGTGACCATGTCGGCACGTCCGGACAGGACCCGCACCGACAGCTCCCCGCGCGTCGCCGCGTCGCTCTCGATCGGGGTCAGCATCATCACCGCGGTGGACAGTGCCGCCAGCAACGCCGCCGAGACGGCTCTCCACCCCGTCGCACCTCGCCTCATCGGACCTCCCCCTCGATCGCGCCGGAGCTGTACTGTAATCGAGTCAATCCGCTCGGTAATGATGCTTTCGGACGTATCGCGCTACCGCCATCAGGACCCACACCCGAACGCCGGACACGCCGCGATCGGTGGTCACCCTGGCCGGGACGTACGGGTGCGGCCACCCCGGGACGCACCGAGCATGAGGGAATGGCCCTGCCCCCACCACGTTCGCCCATGCTCGCCGTGTCCGGCGACGTGCCGGAGGGCGACGACTGGGCCTACGAGTGGAAGTGGGACGGTGTCCGCGCGATCGTGGGTGTCGCGGGACCCGAGGTCCGCGCCCACTCGCGCAACCTCCGCGACATCACCCCGAGCTATCCCGAACTGCACTCCCTGACCGGCCTCACCCGGCAGACGCTCCTGCTCGACGGCGAGCTCGTGACACTCGACGAGGCGGGCCGCCCCGACTTCGGGATGCTCCAGTCGCGCATGCACGTCCACGCCCCCACACCGCGGCTGCTCAGCGACGCGCCCGTGCACTACTACGTCTTCGACCTCCTCGTCGTCGACGGCGAGGAGCTGCACGAGCTGCCCTACCACCTGCGCCGGGAACGGCTCACCGCCCTCGGACTGTCGGCGCCACCGACGATCCGCACCCCGGAGTACTACACACAGGTCTCCGGTGCCGAACTGCTCGCCGTCGCCGCGGAACACGGACTGGAGGGAGTGGTCTCCAAACGGTTGGGCTCGACGTACCGGCCGGGCATGCGCTCCCGCAGCTGGATCAAGACGCCGCTGCGAGTCACCCAGGAAGTCGTCATCGGCGGTTGGGTGCGCGGCGAAGGCCGTCGCGCGGGCACGCTGGGGGCACTCCTGCTCGGCGCCCACGACGCCGACGGCGACCTGGTGTACGTGGGCCACGTCGGCACCGGGTTCACCGAGGCCGCGCTGGCGGACCTGCTCACCCGCCTGCGCCCGCACGAACGTCCGACCAGTCCTTTCGCGACGCCCGTCCCGCGCGACCGTTCCCGGCACACGCAGTGGGTGGAACCCGTGTTGGTGGGCGAGGTCGAGCACCGGCAGTGGACCGGCGACGGGAGACTGCGGCACCCGTCGTGGCGGGGACTGCGCCCCGACCGCGAACCGAGCGAGGTCAGGCTTCCCCCGAGCCGCTAGCCCCCGCATCGGGCCGGATCGCCGCGTACAGCAGCATGTCCACGCGCCTGCCCCCGATCTCCTGGTGACTGCGGAGCAACCCTTCACGCTCGTAGCCCGCGAACTCGGCCGTGCGGACGGACGCGACGTTCCACGGTTCGATGTAGAGCTCGACCCGGAACAGCTCGGGCAGTGTCCAGGCGAACCGGGTGAGGGCGGTGAGCGCCTCCCCCGCCACGTTGCGGCCCCGGCTGCGCGGAGCGACGCTGTACCCCGCGCTCACCCTGCCGGCGGCGGGCGCCGTGAAGTTCAGGCCCGCGGCACCGAGCGCCTCGTCGGTGTTCCGGTCCGCGACGCAGAACGAATACCCCGCCCGCGTACGCAGGCGCTCGTGCTGCCGGGCGATGTAGGCGAGGGCCTCCTCGCGGTCGGCGTGGCCGGGCAGCGTGCCGATGGTCGGTACGTACGGATCGGTCGACAGATCCCTCAGCATGTCCACGTCACGGTCGTCGAACGCCCGAAGGCACACGTCACCGAACGTCGGCGCGGTGGACGGCAGGACCAGGGGAGAACAGTTCACGTCGGCCAGTCTGCCCGTCGAGGCCGCTTTTCCACAGAGCGCTGCTCACTCACCGCTGCCACCCAGGACGGCCTCGGTGGCCCCGCGCACGAACTCCCTCACCCGCGCGGTCGCTCGGGACTCCGACCAGACGAAACCGCGTTCGATGGGTGGAGCGTCCTCGATCGGCACGTACACCAGGTCCGGTCGCGGGTGGTAGCGTCGCGTCTCCTCCCCGACCGGCAGCACTCCCTGACCGAGCGCGACGAGCGACAGCATCTCGGAGAAGGTCGTCCCCTCCGGACCCCGGGGAACCGGCCGTCCCGACGGCGTCCGGTCGGGAGTGCGGTCACGCTTGAACGCAGCCGACGTCACGGCCGGGTACTGCACCATCGGGTGATCACCCAGCGTCTCCAGCGACACGGCTTTCCGACGCGCGAGCGGGTGGTGCGCCGCCACGGCCAGCAGCCTGCGCCCGGTCAGCAGCACAGGACCGTGCGCCATGCCGTCGAACGGGTACGACGCCAGTAGGAGGTCGACCGAACCGTCGACCAGGCTCGACCTGCTGGTGGAGAGCTGCACCTCCACCACGCGCACGGCGCAGTCCGGATGCCGCCGCAGAAACACGTTCGCTGCGGCGCTGACCACCGGCGCTCCCCATTCGCCCAGGAAGGCGACCGTCAACTCTCCCGACACGCCGCGGCCCGCGTCGGTGGCCCGGCGCAACGCCTCCTCGATGCCGTCGACCAGCGGGGTGAGGTCGTCGGCCAGCCGCTGCCCGATGGGGGTCAGCCGCACCCGACGGCTCGTGCGCTCGAACAGCAACGCACCGATCCGCCGCTCGAGCTTCTTGACGACATGGCTCACCCGGCTCGTGGTGACGTGCAACCGCTGCGCCGTTCGGCCGAAGTGCAGCTCCTCGGCCAGCGTCAGGAACGTCTCCAGCTCGTGCCGTTCGAGCATGTCACCCCACATCGTTGAATCAAGATCAACGATCGTAGCGCGATCACACCTTGGTTCGGATCCCCGCACAGACCACCGTCGACACCACAGAAGGCACCGGCACAACGCCGGAATCACCCGACTCCCGAGGAGTTTCCATGACCACCGTCTCCGACTACGTGAGCGCACTGCCGTCGCCCCTGCGGCCGATCGCCGAACAGGTGTGCTCGCTCATCGACGACACACTGCCCGAGACGACGGGTGCACTCTGGCACGGCCACCCGACGTGGAGCCTGGGCGAGCGCCCCGGCCGCAAACCCGTGTGCCTGGTGAAGGCACACTCCTCCTCCGTCACGTTCGGACTCTGGCGGGGCCAGGAGGTGGCCGACCCCTCGCACCGGCTGCACGCCGGTGCGCGCACCATGGCATCGGTGAAGCTCGTCGACGTCTCCGACATCGACCGGGCACTCTTCACCGACTGGCTCCGCCAGGCCGTCGCCCGGGAGACCCGATGAGTGCGGTGCGGGTGACCGGATTCGACCACCTGGTGCTCAACGTCGCGGACGTCGAACGTTCGCTCGCCTTCTACGTCGGGGTCCTCGGACTGGCACCCGTGCGGGTGGACGCGTGGCGGGCCGGTGAGGTCCCGTTCCCCTCGGTGCGGATCGACCAAGGGACGATCATCGATCTGGTGCGCGGTCCGCGTGGCGAGTCCAATGTCGACCACCTGTGTCTCGTCGTCGCACCGATCGACTGGCGAGAGGTCGTCGGCTCCGGGATCTTCACCGTCGACGAGGGCCCGGTGCCCCGTTTCGGTGCCCGGGGCACCGGACAGTCGATCTACGTGCGTGATCCGGACGGCAACGTGGTCGAGCTGCGGCACTACCCACAGGACGCGTGAGGAACGGTCAGGCGGGGATAGCGACCGCCTGACCGCTCACCCGCACTCGAGCGTCGTCCGGATCGACCGTGACACGCAACTCGCTCGGGCGTCCCATGTCCTCGCCCTGGTGGACGAGGAAGGTCGTGGGGGCGGTGACGAGTCCGAGTCCGCGCAGGTAACCGCCGAACGCCGCCGCGGCCGCGCCGGTCGCGGCGTCCTCGACGACCCCGCCGACCGGGAACGGGTTCCTGGCGTGGAAGCCGCCGTCGGCACCGGGGCAGAACAGGTGCACGGTCGTCCACCCCTGTGCCCGCATGAGGTCGCCGAGCGCGTCGACGTCGTAGTGCAGCGCGGCGAGCCGCTCCCGCGAGGCCGCGGCCAGCACGAGATGGTCGTTGCCGCCGAACGCGACGTGCGGCGGGAACCGGGGATCGAGGTCCGTCCGCGACCAACGCAGTGCCGACAGGGCCGCGTCCACCACCGCGTCGTCGGCCACGCGCGACGAGGTCGGCACGCTCGTGAGCGTGGCCTGCGGGACATCGTCACCGGCCGCGGCGACCTCGACGGGCACCTCGCCGGCGCGGGTGGCGAACACGAGTCGTCCCGGGCCGAGCCGACGGCCCAGTTCCACGGCGGTGGCGACGGTCGCGTGGCCGCAGAAGGCGACCTCCGCCGCGGGACTGAAGTACCGCACCTCGAACCACCGTCGCGCCACGTCCTGCTCGGTCACGAAGGCGGTCTCCGAGTAGCCGACCTCGGCCGCCACGGCCAGCATCCGCGCGTCGTCGAGTCCGGCGGCGTCGCACACCACGCCCGCCGGGTTGCCTCCGTCGGGCGTGGTCGTGAACGCCGCGTACCGCAGGACGTCCACGGACTGCGGTATCGGACTGCTCATCGCTTCCTGGCCACTCCCGCCAGGCCCCTCGACCGCGCGGGCTCCTCGTTGTACGGGTCCTCACCGGAGGGACGCCACTCCGGCAGCCACACCAGGCCCGGCTCCACCATGTCGAGGCCGTCGAAGAACGCGGCGATCTCCTCGCGGGGACGCGGCATCGCCGGGCTGTTGGTCTTCTTCGCGTACGACTCGGTCAGCTTCTTCGACACCTCGATCGTCTCGGTGTCGGACGGATCGACGTGGATGTGCGACAGCGCGAGCAGGCTTCCCTCGGGCAGGCGCTCACGGTAGTAGGCCAGCACGCGCCCCGGGTCCGTCTCGGGCGGCATGAAGTGCAACAGCGCCACCACGAGCAGTGCGATCGGCTTCGTCTCGTCGATGACACCGGTGTCGAGCACCCGCTGCCACAGCAACGCACCGTCGAAGAAGTCCGCGTCGATGGCCCGGTGCCGGTTCGGGTCGGCCGTCTTCTCCAGCAGGATCTCGGCGTGCGCCTGCGCGATCGGCTCGTTGTCGATGTAGACGACGCTGCACTCGCCGGGCGCGATCTCGTCGGCGACCTCGTGGACGTTGCCCTGCGTCGGCAGACCCGATCCGATGTCGACGAACTGGCGGACCCCCTGCTCGACGGCGTAGCGCACCGCCCGCTTCAGGAAGGCGCGGTTCGACCGGGCGAAGTCGCGGATGTCGGGCAGCAGCCGAAGCTGCTCCTGGGCGAACGCCTGGTCGACCGCGTAGTTGTGCGTCCCACCGAGCAGGTAGTCGTACACCCGGCCCACCGACACCTTGTTCACCGACTCAGCGAGCCGGTCGGCGTTGCTCGCCGACATGGACCCCACACTCCTCTGTCATGATCACGATGTTGTCCGACCCACAGTGTGCCGCCTCACCTCGGGAGTGCACACACCGACTCGGACATCCCACCCACACAGCCGTGTCCGCGTCCCGCGCACGCGTGTTCGCATTTCATGTACGCGTGTTCGCCCCAGCCCCACGGGTATAGGTCGTTATACAACCAACGGCTGTCGTCGGTCACCCACGACGCCCGGCCCGGCCGTGCGACCCAGCACTCCGCGGCGGGCAGGAACGGCACGGAGTACGCCATCACTTCGGCCGCGCGCTGACCATATTCTCCCTACGCACGGATCGACGCCACGGCAAATCACCACCGTGGCACTGTCGTCGGCACTGCTATTCTTTTTCCAGGGCGTCAGCGACAGTGCCGGCACCTGAACGTGACCCTGGGGGGCATCACACATGTCGTTCGACGTCGTGCCTGAAGACCTCGTCGCGCATGCCAGTCATCTCGACGGAATCAGTGATCGCCTGGACACCGCTGTCGACGCGGCCCGCACGGTCAGCATGGACGACAGCGCCTACGGGCTGCTGTGCGCTTTCCTGCCACCGATCATCAATCCCATGGAGGACGACGGGGTCGCCGCGCTGGAGGCCGCCGTGGAAGGCGTCGCCGTGCTCGCGGACAACATTCGCAAGGCGGGCGAGTCGTATCGCGACGCGGACGCCTCGAACGAACGACCGATGACCGGCTTCGAGCGAGCCCTCGATTCCACGACGATCAGAACCGCCTGAAGCCGCTGACCCTGCCACCAGGTCATTTCCGAAATGCCCGGACGGCCCTTGTTGCCCATTTTCGATGGTCGCGATCGACCGACTCCTAGGGGGGGAGCCACCGGTGAGCAACCCGCTGATCGCCGAGGTGCAGGATTCGACCGAGGCGTACTCCGGTATCCCGTTGCTGGAGTCGGTGTTCGACACCAAGCAGGCCATCGAGAGCGGCGACTGGGCCGCGGGCGTGATGGGTGTCGTGGGCACCGGCCTGGACATGCTCGGCACGGTGCTGGACCCCTTCGGCTCGATCCTGGCCGCGGGCGTGGGCTGGTTGCTGGAACACGTCGGCCCGCTGTCCGACGCGCTCGACGCGCTGACCGGCGATCCCGACGTGATCAGCTCGCACGCGGAGACGTGGCAGAACGTGGGCACGGAGCTCGCGTCGATCAGCGCGGACCTGCTCAAGGCCGTCGACGAGGACACGACGACGTGGACCGGCCCGGCCGCGGACACCTACCGTCAGCGCGGCGCCGACACCGCGACCTTGCTGCAGGCGGCGCAGTCCGCGGCCGAGGGCGCCGGCAGTGGCATCGCGACCGCCGGTGAAGTGGTGGCGGCGGTGCGGACACTGGTCCGCGACATCGTCGCCGAGCTCGTCGGACGCCTAATCAGCTGGGCCCTCCAGGTGGTGTTCACTCTCGGCATCGGCCTGACCTGGGTCGTCCCTCAGGTCGTCAACGCGGTGTCGAAGACCGCGTTGAAGATCACCGACCTGACGACCAAGCTGATCGAGGCCATGGGGAAGCTCGGGCCGCTCCTGGCGAAGCTCGGCGACAAGTTCCGGGAAGCGTCCACGACACTGAAGAAGATCAAGTCCGGCGACCCCGGCAACCCGCGCTCGGTGGAGGGCGGCAACACCACGCCGAGCGGCTTCGGCGGGACGAGTGGCGAACGCGGCGGTTCCGGAGGTGGAAGCCCCCGGCCCGACCACCAGCCGAGGTCCGATTCCGGGACGACCGACACCACCACGTCCGGATCGTCGACGCCACCGCCACAACAGTCGAGGCCCGGCAACACCACGCCGAGCAGCGGGCAGGACACCAGGAACACCAACGTCTCCGCCGACGACCGCAACTGCGCGGGCGACCCGGTGGACGTCGCCACCGGTGAAGTGATCGTGGCACAGATCGACCTCACGCTGCCCGATCTGCCGCTCCCCGCCCTCGAACGCACCCACGTCTCGTCCTACCGCGAAGGCCGCTGGTTCGGCCCGTCCTGGTCGTCCACACTGGACCAGCGCTTGGAGATCCGCGGCGAGACCGTCCGCTACTTCGCTCCCGACGGCATGATCTTGACCTATCCCCTGCCGTCCCCGACGGCCTCCGCGCTGCCCGAGGCAGGGCCACGGTGGCCGTTGTCCCGCCACGCCGACGGCCGTTGGACGCTCGAGAAGCGTCCGGCACGCCACACCCTGCAGTTCGCGGGATCAGGGTCGGTCCTGCCGCTGCGGGCCGTGGAGGGCCCCGACGGCCAGCGCAGCGAGCTCACCTACGACGAGGCGGGAGCGCCCGCGGTACTGGCCCACTCCAGCGGGGTTCGGATGGGCTTCCGGGTGGAGGGATCCCGGGTGACCGAGCTGGCCGTCCTGGGCACCGGCGGCCTTCCCGACGTCCTCGTGATGCGATACCGTTACGACGGCCACGGCAGGCTGACCGATGTCGTGAACTCCTCGAACGGCCCACAGCGCTTCGACTACGACCCCCACGGTCGGGTCACGGGCTGGCAGGACCGCAACGGCGTCTGGTACCGCTACGTGTACGACTCGGCGGGACGGTGCGTGCGCACCGTGGGTACCGACGGATTCCTCGACGGCGTCTTCGTCTACGACACCGAGCGTCGCGTCACCACGCACACCGACTCCCTCGGCCGCACCACGGTGTACGAGCTCAACGAGGCACACCAGACCGTGCGCGAGACGGACCCTCTGGGCAACGTGACCGCCTTCGAGTGGAACGGCTACAACCAGTTGCTCGCCCGCACCGATCCGCTCGGCCGCGTGACCCGGTACGACTACGACGCCGACGGCCTTCCGGTGTCGATCACCCGCCCGGACGGCAGCGTCGTGTCGCTCGACCACTCCGACGACACGCTGACGTCGTTCACCGTCGTCGAGAACGGGAGGACCTGGACGGGGCACTACACCGACACCGCCCCCGACCCGGTGCGTGAGCCGGTCGGCGTCGCCACCGCGCTCGACGTCTCGGCCGTCCCCACGCCCGGACCGCTCCCGGGTGGCGAGGAGGACCGCGACCAGTTCGGCAGGCCTCGCTCGATCCCGAGCCCCGGAGGTGGACGCGTCCTGCTCGGCTGGACGGTCGACGGGGCGCGCGCGACGCGGATCAGCCCGCACCGAGCGCGCGCGGTGTGGCAGTACGACGGCGAGGGCAACGAGATCGCGCACGTCGACGAACTGGGCCACGTCACCAGGCGCGAGTACGGTCCCTTCGATCTGCTCACCGCCGAGGTCGACCCGGCGGGGGCCCGCACCGAGTACCGATACGACACGGAACTGCGGCTGGTGTCCGTCACCGATCCGCTCGGCAGAATCTGGAGCTACCGCTACGACGCCGCGGGCCGGCTCGCGGGCCAGACCGACTTCGACGGCCGGGTCTGGACCTACGAGCACGACGCGGCAGGTCAGGTGGTCCGAGCCACCCAGCCCGACGGCCAGGTCGTCGAGTACGGCTACGACCTGCTCGACAACCTCGTCGAGCTGCGCACGCCGCACGGCAGCACCCGCTACGACTACGACCCGGTGGGAGAGGTCGTGCGGGTGACGTCCGCGGACTCCGTGGTGGAGTTCGAGCGTGACGAGGACGGTCGCGTCGTTCGCGAGGTGGTCGACGGCCTGGCCGTGACCTTCGCCTACGACGCCGAGCGGAACACCATCCGCCGGCGAACCCCCTCCGGGGTCGAGAGCGAGTGGTCGTTCGACGAGTCGGATCGGCCGGTGACGCTCCGCACCGAGGGCCACGCCGTGCGGTACCTGCGCGACGCCGACGGCCGCATCGTGCGGCGCGACACGGACGGCCGCAGCGTGCTGGCCCAGTCGTTCGGTGCCGGCGAGCACGTCGAGGAGCAGACACTCTCGACGGGCGGAATTCCCTTGCAGCGTCGCGCCTTCGAATACCAGGCCGACGGCAAACTGGCCGCACTCCGGGACGAGGTCGCCGGCAACCTCGCACTGACCCGCGACGCCGCCGGACGCATCGTCACCGACGGCCGCGACACGTTCCGGTACGACCCGGCCGGGAACCTGGTGGCCTGGTCGAGCAGCCCAGGCCTGGCACTCGACTACGACGCCCTGGGCCGCCGGATCCGTTGTCGCGAGGCCACACCCGGTGGCGAGCGCATCTGGGAGTACTCCTGGACCGGGGAGCTGCTCACCGGCCTTCGCACCCCGGACGGCCACCAGTGGCGCTACCGCTACGACCCGCTGGGACGGCGGATCGCCAAGGAACGGCTGCTGGCGGACGGGTCGGTGGCCGAGTCCGTCCGGTTCGTCTGGGACGGCACGATCTTGATCGAGCAGATCCACGTCGACGAGCACGGCATCACCCGGAGCACGACGTGGGAGCGGCTCCCCACCGAGCACACGCCGGTGACGCAGCTCGAACGCGGCCCAGGTGGCGAACGCTTCCACTCCGTCGTGACCGACGCGCTCGGCACGCCGACCGCACTGGTCGACGAAGCCGGTGCGCTCGCGTGGGTCGGGCGGCGGTCCGTGTGGGGCCGGGTCCCGCCCTCCCCCGCCGCGCCGACCTCCATTGCGCTGCGCTTCCCCGGCCAGTACGCCGACGAGGAATCCGGCCTGCACTACAACGTGTTCCGGTACTACGACCCGGTCACCGCGCGCTACCTCAGTCAGGACCCGCTGGGCATGGAGGCCGGGCCGAACCCCACCGCCTACGTCACGGACCCGTTCTCCGAGTGCGACGCGCTGGGGTTGATGAAGTGCTCGAACAACTCGTCCGGCAGCAAACCGCCGTCGACCAACTCGCCTGCCCAACACAACGCGAACAACGCGGGTGGCAGCGCGAACACCCCGGCGCAGCCGGGCGGCAAGCGGAAGAAGAGCGCCGGCAACAGCGCGAATCCCCAGCCGGCCAAGAAGCCGAAGAAGCAACCGGGTCCGTGGGACCGGGCAGATTTCAACAATGACACGTTGAAGGACATCAAGACGCAGAAGAAGAACAACCCCGACTACTCGGGCGGGAACGTCCATGCACGACACATCGTCTCGTTCCAGACGATGCGCGACAGCCTGAGAACCTGGGTGGACGACCGTTTCCCGGTCGGACATCCGCAACGGGACTCCATGATCGACGAGTACTCCGCGAAGCTCGATCGAATGAACAGCAACATCGAGAACCTGCCACTCGGCCCCGGCGCCCCGAACTCGTCCATCGGCGGTGTCGTCAACAATTTCGACACCATCGAGAAACGAATCGACGGCAGGTTCCCCTCGGACGATTTCGTCAAGGACAGCAACGGCAACTTCGTCCTGGACAGCCAGGGAAACAGAATTCCCGAAATGGAGCCGCCGATGGCTCCGAGCGAGGCTTTCGACAAGAGTTCCGGGTACTACAAGAACATCCGTGACGAGTTCGGCAAGCCGATCATGACGGCAGCCGACACGATCACAGACCCCGCCGAGCGGAAGGAGTTCCTCAACGACGTCAGGTTCTCCGCCGACTTCGACTGGCCCGGTGGCGACAAGCAGGAGTTCAAGCAATGGAAGAACGTCCACGACGAGATCGTCAATATCGGCGAGAACCCCGGTGACTACACAGCGCAGCACGTCGACGAGGTCATCGATCGGTTCTTGAACCTGAACAAGCCGAGTGGCGCGCACGAATCATGGCCGGATTGGCAGGCTCGGCCGAAGTAGGACTGATCAAAACGTGACGGCCGGGGCTCACGCCGCGATGGACCCGCGACAGGCGAGGGCTCGGGTCGAGGACGAGATGGCACAGGATTCGAGGGGGACGAACCGTGACGGGTGCCGGTGGACTCGGCGAGGCGATGCGAGATCCGGACGAGGCGATCCGGCGGATGAACGACTGGGCCGCGGGGTTCGCCCGCAAGGCCGAACGCTACGCGGCGGCGCAGGAGCGGACCGAGCAGCTGACGCTGTCGGCCACGAGCCCGGACGGCACGGTGCGGGTGACGGTCGGCGCCGACGGCGTGGTGTCGGATCTGGCGTTCAGCGCCAAGACCCGCACGATCCCGCCCGAGGAGCTGGCGCGCATGGTCCTCACGACCATGCGCCAGGCGCAGGCGGGAATCACCGAGCGGGTCGCCGAGGTGATGGACGACGTCCTCGGCGACGAGGACCGGCAAACGCGCGCCGCCATGCTCGGAGCACTCAGCGCGCGCTTCGACCCCGAGGACCCCGACGACGGCCCGCCCGCACCACCCGCGCCGACGCCCCCTCCTCCCCCGGCGCCGTCCTCCGGCTCCCCGGCCCCCACCGGCGGCCCTCCGAGCCCGCCCAGGCCGACGCAGTCCGGCAGGCCGGCGTCACCGCGGCACGCGGGCGGTGTCGACCCCGACGAGGCCGACAACAACCCCTGGTGACCCCGCGCGTGTCCGCGTCCTGCGTACGCGAGTTCGTCGTCGCCGTACGAACCGACCGCCCGACGCCCCGCCGTATAGGTCGTTATACATAACACTGCTGCCGCGTCGTGCCGGCGGTCGGCTGTGTATCGATCGGCCGGCTCCTGGATCTCGCGGCGCAGGCGGGCGGCGGTTCGGGTGGTCCGGTTGGCAGAGGACCCACTCACCGGGCAGCTCGCGACCCGCCCTTCAGGCGCGTGTCCTCGGGATCGAACAGCGGCGTGCGCCCCGCGCGCGCCACGGTGACCGGGTAACGCTGCCCGAGGTACTCGACCAGCAGTCGTGTGCCCTCGACGGCGAGATCCCGTGGCAGATAGGCCATCAACAGGTAGGTGCCCAACGACGGCGCCGGTCCGGCGCTCGTCACCTGCGCCGGCCGTCCGCGGCGGTCGACGATGCGCTCGCCACCGGTCGTGAGCACCGGCTCGCCGCCTTGCGGATAGCGCACGACGCCGTCGGCGTCCACGTGGTCGCGCGCCGCCCCCATGTCGAGCGTGCAGAGCACGGCCGCCGGGCCCGTCTCCCGCGCCGCCAGATAAGCGTCCTTGCCCACGAAGTCGGCGGTCTTCACCTTCGGCAGCGCCAGCCCCGCCTCGACGGGATCGTGCTCGGAGTCCAACTCGGCCCCCATCAACCGGTATCCCTTCTCCAACCGCCCCGTGGTGCCGTACACCCCGATCCCCGCGGGCACGATGCCGAAGAGGCCGCCCGCCGCCGCCACGACGTCCCAGAGACGTTGCCCCTGCTCGAACGGCGCGTGGAGCTCCCAGCCGAACTCACCGACGTACGACACGCGCACCGCGAGCACGTCCACAGTGTCCACGGTGAGACGCTTCGCCCGCCCGAACGGCAACGCGGCGTCCGACACGTCGTCGTCGGTCACCGTGGTGAGCACGTCGCGGGCGCGCGGCCCCCACAACCCGAGCGTGCACACGGCCGACGTGACGTCGGTGAACACCACGGAACCGTCCTCCGGCAGATGACGCGTGAACCAGAACGCGTCCCGCGCCCCGTCGGCCGCACCCGTGATCACGCGGAAGTGCCGCGGCCCGAGCCGCACGATCGTGAGGTCGCTGCGGAACCCGCCGCCGGGCGTCAGCACGGGCGTGTAGATCAGGGCCCCGACGGGCCGGTCGACCTGGGCGACGACGAGGTGTTGCAGGTAGTCGAGCGCACCCGGCCCGGCGATGTCGAACTGCGCGAACGCCGACAGGTCGATCATCGCGCCGCGCTCGCGCATCGCGAGATGCTCGGCCTCGATGATCGGCGACCACCAGCGGGCGTCCCACTCGTGTTCGCGCTGCGGCACCCGGTCGCCGTACTCCTCCAGCAACACCTCGTTCGCGCCGTACCACTGCGGACGTTCCCATCCCCCGACCTCGAAGAACACCGCGCCCAGCGCCGTCTCCCGGGCATGGAACGGGGACACGCGCTGCGGCCGCACCGACTCCCACTGCTCTCGCGGGTGGACGATGCCGTAGGTCTTGTTGAACCCCTCCTCCGCGCGCGCCCGCACGGCGGCCCGCGTGCGCTGGTGCGGGTAGAAGCGCGCGATGTCGGCGCCGTGCAGATCGATCTCGGTGTCGCCGTGGGTCATCCACTGCGCGAGCATGCGCCCGACCCCGGGACCTTCCTTGATCCAGACCGCGGCCGCCGACCACAGTCCCCGCACCTCCGGCGTCTCGCCCAGCACGGGCGCACCGTCCGGCGTGATCGACAACAACCCGTTGATGGCATGGCGCACGTCGGCCTGCGGTGTGTCGAGAAGGGTCCCGACCAGCGCGTGCGCATCCTCCAGCTGCGTCCGGAAGTCCTCAGCCGTGAACGGCAGCTGCGTGGGCGACAGGGCCGACTCCGCGATCGACGGGATATCCTCGGGCTCGTGCAGGATCGGGCGGTGAGCGTAGGAGCCGATCTCCAGATCCGCGCCCCGCTGCCGCTCGTACATCATCGCGTCCATGTCCCGCACCAGCGGGTAGGCGATCTGCGCACCCGTCTTCTCCAGCTCCGGGATCGGGCCCACGTCGATCATCTGGTGCACGGCCGGGGACAACGGGATGCGCGCCCCCGCCAGCTCCGCGATGCGCGGACTCCACACCCCGCACGCGATCACGACGGTGTCGGTGACGATCACACCGGCATCCGTCTCGACCGCCCGCACACGCCCGTCCTCGACTCGGATGCCGGTGACCTCCGTGTTCGGTGACACGGTGAGCGCACCGAGGTCGTTCGCCCGCCCCCGCAACAACGCCCCGGCCTCCACCGGATCGACCACCCCGCCCGAAGGCGTCCAGAAACCCGCTCGCACCAGGCTCGTGTCGACGAACGGCACCAACTCCCCCACCCGCGCCGCGTCGACGAACTCGGCCTCCACCCCGTAGGCACGCGCCGACGCCATGCGCCGGTGCAGCTCGTCGACCCGCTCCGGCGTCCGCGCGAGCTCCAACCCGCCGCACGTGGTGAGGACACCGAGCTTGTCGTACTGGTGCAGCGAGTCGACCGTCAGCGCCGTGATCTCCTTCGAATGGTCGACGGGGAAGACGAAGTTCGACGCGTGTCCCGTCGATCCGCCCGGATCCGGCAACGGCCCCTTGTCGAGCAGTACGATGCGCCGCCACCCCGCGTCCGCGAGGTGGTAGCTCACCGAATTGCCCACGATGCCGGCTCCGATGACGACGACATCGGCCTCGACGGGAAGCTGACTCATGGCCACCTCCTGTGCTCCTGTGGGACACCCACACCCGGTCGGCGTCCACAGACGACCCCGGCAACCCTCGCCCGCGGCCACCTCCTATGCTCCTGTGGGACACCCACACCCGGTCGGCGTCCACAGACGACCCCGGCAACCCTCGCCCGCGGCCACCTCCTGTGCTCCTGTGGGACACCCACACCCGGTCGGCGTCCACAGGCGACCCTGCTCACGCCAGCCCCACCACCTGACCGGACTCGTCGATGTCGATGTGCTCCGCGGCCGGGTGGGAGGACAGGCCGGGCATCGTGCGCATGTCCCCGCAGATCGGGTAGACGAAGCCCGCACCGGCCGACGCCCGCACCTCGCGCACCGGAAGCCGCCACCCGGTGGGCGCGCCCTTGCGGCTCGGGTCGTCCGACAACGACAGGTGCGTCTTGGCGATGCACACCGGCAACGCATCGAACCCGCACCGCGTGTAGGTGTCGAGCTGCCGTCGCGCGAGAGGGCTGAGGTCGATGCCGTCGGCGCCGTACATCCGCCGCGCCACCACGTCGATCTTCTCCGCGAGCGGGAGGTCCGTCGGATAGAGGTGGGTGAACTCCGCCGGTTGCTCGCAGGCCGCCGCCACGGCGTCCGCGAGCTCGGCCGCCCCCTTGCCGCCCTTCGCGGCGTGGGTGCTCACGGCCGCGCGCACCCCCTCCTCGGCGGCGATGTCCAGAATGGCCCTGTGCTCGCTGTCGAAGTCGCCCGGGAACGCGTTCACCGCCACGACCGGCGTGACACCGTGTGCCCGGATGTTGGCGAGCTGCCGGCGGAGGTTCCCCGCGCCCGCGTACACGTCGTCCGGGCTCTCCTGCACCATCTCGTCGGGCAACGGCCGTCCCGCCACCACGCGGTAGCGGCCCGAGTGCACCTTCATCGCGCGCACGGTGGCCACCACCACCGCGGCGTCGGGCACGAGCCCCGACGCACGGCACTTGATGTTGAAGAACCGCTCGGCGCCCATGTCGGCACCGAAACCGGCTTCCGTGACGAGGTAGTCGCCGCACCGGATGCCCACGAGGTCGGCCACCACCGACGAGTTGCCGTGCGCGATGTTGCCGAACGGTCCACAGTGGATGAGAACGGGAGTCTGCTCCACCGACTGCAGCAGGTTCGGTTTGACCGCCTCCCGCAGCTGCACGCACATCGCTCCCGCGGCCTTGAGCTGCTCCGCGGTCACCGCTTCGCCGTCGCTGTCGTAGCCGACGACGATGCGGCCGAGCCGGTTGCGCAGATCCCGCAGCGACGAACACAGCGCCAGGATCGCCATCACCTCGGACGCCGCCGTGATGTCGAACCCGGTCTGCCGCGGGATCCCGTCCTGCCGACCGCCCAGCCCGGTGACGATCTGCCGCAGATCGCGGTCGTTGACGTCGAGCACGCGCCGCCAGGTGATGCTCCACGGATCGAGTCCGAGGGCGTTGCCCTTGTGCAGGTGGTTGTCCACCATGGCCGCCAGCAGGTTGTGCGCGCCGGTGACCGCGTGCAGGTCGCCGGTGAGGTGCAGGTTCACGGTCTCCATCGGCACCACCTGCGCGTACCCGCCACCGGCCGCGCCGCCCTTGATCCCGAACGTCGGGCCCATCGACGATTGCCGGATGGCGATGACCGCGCGCTTGCCCAGGTGCGCGAAACCCTGACCCAATCCCACCGTGGTGGTCGTCTTCCCCTCCCCCAGCGGGGTCGGGGTCAACGACGACACGACGACATAGCGAGCCTTCGGCCGATCGGCGAGTTCGTCGATCGCGTCCAGCGACAGCTTCGCGGCGGCGTTGCCGTACGGCTCGACGAGGTGGGGCCCGATGCCCATGTCGGCCGCCACGTCGAGGAGCGGCTTGCGGACGGTGCCGCGGGAGATCTCCAGGTTCGTGGGCATGAGCGCACACTCCTCACTCGGTGTGAGAACCTCGGACGGCGGTCAGCCACGCGGTGGTCGCGCTGACGCGGTTGAACGTGTAGAAGTGCAGCCCGGCGGGAGCACACTCTCCGTCGGCGGCACGGTCGGCGAGGCCCGCGAGGAAACGACCGGGATCGTGCCGCGACACGAGCCCGGCGACCGTCGAGCGGTTCGCGCGCAGGAACGACAGCGAGTCGCCCACCCCGACGCGCGAGCCGACCCGCAGCAACGCGGCGGGACTCACCACACCGGCCACACCGACCAGCACCGGCAGCGTCACACCCCGCTGCCGGGCCGCGCGGAGGAACCGGCACACGACGCCCGGGTCGAAACACAGCTGGCTCACCGCGTAGTCGGCGTGGGGTTGCTTGGCCCGCAGCGCCTCCCACAGCGCGTCGTCGGGCACCGTCGGATGCCCCTCCGGGTAGCACGGCACCCCGATCCGCCTCGGCCGGCGGCCGGACTCCTCGATCGCCCGCAGCAGCGACAGCCCGTCGCCGAACGGCCCCGCAGCCGTGCTCGCGTCACCGGCGATCACGAACACCTCGTCGGTCTCGACCGCCGCGAGCCGATCGAGCACGTCCCGCAGGTGGGTCGCGTCGCGGACCTGCCGCGCCGCCAGGTGCGGGACCACCCGCAGCCGTTGCGCGGCGAGTTTCTCGCACAACTGCACCGTCGCGTCGAGACCGCGCGTCGGCGACGCGGTGACGGTGACCGTCGTGTTCTCGGGCAGGTGGGCCGTCTCGTCGAGCACCGCGTCCAGCGGCAGCACCTCGAACCGCGCCTCGTCGAGCCAGCGGCGAGGCAGCCGCGGTGCCGGACCCCGACCGCGAGCTCGGTCTCTCAGTCCCATCGTGGGCCTCCACGGTCAGCGCTTCGGGGTGGCCTTCTGCGGGTCCACGAACGGCTTGTCCACCACCGCCGCGTCCCGGAGGCCGGTCGGCGTTCCGACGGTGACCTGGGTGCCCACCGCACTCGCCTCGATCGGCACCATGGCCAGGCCGATGTTGGCGTTCAGGCGCGGTGAGTGGCAGGCGCTCGTCACCGACCCCACTGGCTGCTGCGCGCCGTGCGTGAACACGTCGAACGGCTCGATCATCGACCCGTCGTTGAAGCTGCCCAACGGGGCACCGTCGATCTCCAGCCCGACCAGCAGTCGGCGCACGCCGTCGGCCTTCACGCGGCGCAGCGCCTCCTTGCCCACGAAGTCGGCCTCCTGGTCGAGGTCGACCATCCACCGGTAGTCGTAGCCGACCTCCAGGGGATTCGTGTCGCGGGTGATGTCGCAGCCGTAGGCGAGCATGCCCGCCTCGATGCGGCGGATGTGGCACGGACCGATCGGTCGCAGGCCGTGCGGTCGGCCCGCCTCCCACACGCGGTCCCACAACCGCTCGGCGTGTCGCGAGGCGTCGTACAGGTAGATCTCGTAACCCACTTCGCCGGAATAACCCGTTCGGCTCACGACGACGCGCATGCCGTCGAGGTCGTACTCCCGCAGCCGGTAGTAGGGCACGGCGAGGACGGAGCCTCCGAACAGGTCGGTCAGCACGTCCTTCGCGCGCGGCCCCTGCACCTGCAGCGGCGCGACGTCGGCCTCCCGGATCGTCACGTCCCAGCCACCCGCGTGGGCCAGACCCCACGCCCACAGCCCGACGTCGCTGTCGGCCAGGGAGAGCCAGAACCGGTCGGGCTCGAGCCGCAACAGCACGGGATCGTTGATGATCCCGCCGTCAGGAGCCGTGACGAACACGTACTTGCACTGCCCCACGTCGCACTTGTGCAGGTCACGCGGGACGAGCATGTTGGTGAACTCGAACGCGTCCGGCCCGGTGATCTCGAGCTGACGTTCGACGCCGACGTCCCACAGCGTGACGCCCTCCAGCAGCGCCCAGTACTCCGAGACGGGATCGCCGTAGTGCCGGGGGTGATAGGTGTGGTTGTACACGCTGTAGCAGGCGGCGCCCTGGGCTCGCGACTTCCAGAAATACGGCGACTTACGCAGCCGCGGATAGAGCAGGATGGACGGTTCGGTCACCGTCCTGGCCCCGGTGTCGGAGCCGCCGGCGTGGCGGGGAACGGGCTGCTGGACGACCTCGGCCATGAGACACCTCGATCTCTCGCCCAGGAAAAGCCACCTGGAGAGCGCGTCCTACGAATGCACGTGTTGCGTATTGCGCAGTGAGTTGTGAGATGGACAACTCCAGTGTGATCCGCAACACGCTCGGGCGTCAACCTCGTCGAGCGAGGCCGACTGTGACGGCCCGGTAGATCTCCTCGAACCGCGCCCACGTGCGCTGCTCGTCGTGGCTCACGGCGATCGTCCTGCTCGAATCCCCCATGCTTCGTCGCCGGTCCGGCGAGTGCAGCACCGCGGCGAGCGCCGCGGCCAGACCGCTGACGTCGCCGGGCTCGACGAGGTAGCCGTTCTCGCCCGGCAAGACCAGGTGCGGCAGGGCCACGGCGTTGGCCGCGACCACCGGGAGCCCGCTGGCCATGGCCTCCAGCGTCGCGATGCTCTGCAGTTCCGCCACGCCCGGGATCGCGAACACGTCCGCCGCCCGGTACACCGACGGGAGCTGGTCGTCCGGCACGAACCCGAGGAAGCGCACCCGGTGGGCGACCCGCTCGCGCGCGGCGAGCCGTTCGAGCTCGCCGCGGCGGGTCCCCGTGCCCACGAGCACGAGCTGCGCGTCACCCGCCGGAAGCCTCGCCAGTGCCCGGATCAGCTCGTCGAGCCGCTTCTCCTCGTCGAGCCTGCCGACGTAGACCACCGTGGGTGCGTCGGGAAGCCCGAGCGCGCGGCGGTGCACCGCCGGCGGATCCGGAGACGCGGAGAACCGGGTGGTGTCGACGCCGCACGAGACGGGCTCCACAACCCCCTCGAAGCCGTTCGCCGCGAGAAGCTCCGCCGCCGTCCGAGTCGGTGTCGTGACGTGGTGGGCATGGTCGTAGACGCGGCGGAAATCCCGCCACGCCACGTCGGACACCGGCCGGTGCAACCGGCGAGGCAGATAGGGCAAGAGGTTGTCGGGCATGAAGTGATTGGTCGCGACGATCGGGATGCGCGCTCGCCGCGCCGCACGCACCGCCGCCCTGCCGATGGTGAAGTGGTCCTGCGTGTGGAGGACGTCCGGCCGCACCCACCCGACAAGCCTGCGCACGACCGCCGGGACACCGGGCGGCGGCACGAACCGCACCCGCGGGTGCACGACCAACGGCAGTGAACGCAGCCGATGCAGACACACCTGTGACTCCCGCACGATCTTGCGGGGCCCGGTCTCCGACGCACACACCACGTGGACGTCGTGGCCGCGCGCGGCCAACCCCGTGGCGAGGCGGGACGCGAAGAACGAGCTCCCGCTGACGTCAGGGGGATAGGTGTCGGTCGCTATCAACACGCGCATGATCACTGTGTCCAGGGGCTGGTCCGATGTACGAGCGGGCGAGCACCACGACGCCGACCACGATGCCGGTGGCCGACAACCCCATCCAGGCCGCGGCGAGCGGTGTGCTCGGGAGCGGCTCGCCCAGCACGAGCACACCGACCGTCGCGGCCGAGACGGGGTCCGCGATCTCAAGCATGGCGAATGCGAGCGCGAACCGCCGCATACGGTAGGCGTGCTGCTGGGCCAGTCCCCCGGTCGAGAGCAGGACGACAGCCAGAAGAGTGGGCCAGCTCGCGATCGCGGACAGATCGACGAGCATCCGATGCCCGATCACACTGATCAACGCCGAAGCCACCCCGAACGTGGTCCCCGCGGCGAACGCGAGCGCGGCGGCCCGGGCACTGCGGGAGGACGCCGACCACGCGACCCCCACCGCCGTCCCGGACACGGCGAGTGTCACGACGGCGAGCAGGACCGCCGTCGACGTCGACAGGGTCGGGGCCTTCGTGTCGGGCGGCAGAGCGAGCAGCAACCCCACCAGGCCCACCACGACGGCCACGCCGCCGAGCGACTGGGACAGGCGTAGCCGACGCCGCTCCAGCACCGCCTTGACGACGAGAGCGAACAGCAGTCCGGTGGTGCCCACCGGCTGGATGACACTGACGGGTCCGCGGCTCAACGCGAGCACGTGCAGGCCGACACCCAGACCCGCGCACGCGGCCCCGAGCAGCCACCGCGGCTGCCGCACGAGCCGCAGCAACCACCGCACCCCCCGGCCGCCGAGGAAACGCATGCCGACGACGACCTGCTCCTGCAGCGCCGAACCGAGCGCGATGAACAGCGCTCCGACGACGGCCAGCACCACGGCGACCACAAGCACGTCAGAATCGCTTCCCACGGGTGGTCGGCAGCACGAACGGGGCGCGTGCGGTGCCCCTCACCTCGCCCGCCCTCTCACGACGGGCCGAATACCCGGCTGGGTCACCGATATGCCCGACCGGGTGGATTCACCGGCGTCGTCGGAAACCCGGCGGAGTGACGCTGTCCATGGAGAGTCGAGAGGTTGGTCACGTACGGGCGTCGAAGCCCTCGTTCCCGCCGCACCCGCTGAGGCACGATGAGCCGACTGCCGACGACCACGACGAAAGGCTCCACGGTGACGCAGCGAACCCCGCGAACCTCTCAGCCCACCGCCGACCTCGTTGACGAGTACGGGGACCGACTCCGGGTGTGCGACACGCAGTTCCGGCAGTTCGGCGGCCACCGCGCCTTCAGCGGAGCCGTCCGCACCGTGTCGTGTCACGAGGACAACGGCCTGCTGCGCGAACTGCTGCGCACGCCGGGCGACGGCGCCGTCCTGGTCGTGAACGGGGGCGGCTCGCTGCACACGGCCCTGACCGGCGACCTCATCGCCGCCTCCGCCGTCGAGAACGGCTGGGCCGGGCTCGTCATCAACGGCGCCGTGCGGGACAGCGCGGCGCTGGCCGAGCTCCCCCTCGGCATCAAGGCCCTCGGCACCAACCCGCGCAAGAGCTCCAAGGACGGTCGCGGGGCCGTCGACGTGCCGGTGGGTTTCGGCGGAGTGACCTTCACCCCGGGCGACGTGCTGCACGCCGACGACGACGGCGTCGTCCTCCTGCCCCGAGACTGACCACCGTGTCCGCGACCTGCGCACGCGTGTCCGCACTTCATGCACGCGTGTCCGCAGGTTGTGCACGCGTGTCCGCACTTGAGGCACGGCGAGCTCACCACAGCCCGCCGTAAGACGTACCGGAACCTCGAACACCCGTACCGGAAGTGCGGACATGCGTACCGGAACCGCGGACACGCGTGCGGGAGACGCGGACACGCCGGTCAGGGGAAGAGGCGGGTGACGAGGTCGGACCAGCCGCGTTCCAAGCGGAAGAGGTCGGTGCCGGGCTCGCCGAGCAGGTGGTTGACGAGCGCGGTGTCGAGATAGCCCAGCAGGGTGTGGCCCAGCACGTGGTGATCGGCGAGGGGATCGAGCCTGCGGACGAGCATCGCCACGTGGGTGTGCCGCACGCGCTGGGCCGGGACGGCGAACTTGCGGTGCGGCTCGGTCACCGCGGCGACGTAGAGATCGCGGTGCTCCTGCTCGTGGCGTAGCACCGCCGAACCGAACGCGATGAGCCGTTGCCGAGGGTGCGCCCCGGGGCCGAGCGGCGGCGGCCCGCCGAGGAAACCCTCTTGCAACGAGCGTTCGGCCCGGTCGAGCAGCGCCGTGAGCAGGCCGGTGCGGTCGCCGAAATGGCGGAAGACCGTGCCCTTGCCGACCGAGGCCTCGACGGCCACCGCGTCCATCGTGAGGTTGCTCGCGCCGTCCCGGGCCGCGACCCGCGTCGCCGCGTCGAGTACCCGCGCCCGGTTGCGCACCGCGTCGGCACGCTGACGTCCGTGCTCGTGCAGCGGCAACGGGGAGAACGCCGTCGACGTCCGGTCGGGGACGGCGTTCGGGGGCGGGGACGAAGCGGGCACCTGCGCAGCGTAACCCGTGCCACGTCACGTTGACCATCGCCCGAGGACACTGTTAGACACGAAACGGACCACGGTCCGCTTTGTGTGCGGCGTCTCCCAGACGGAGCGCCGGCGCGTGTCCAGCACCCACTTTCGCGACCAGGAGTACTCATGACCATCCGTGTCCTCGCGCTCGTCGGCAGCCTCCGAGCGGGCTCGCACAACCGCCAGCTGGCCGAGACGGCGATCAAGCACGCGCCGGACGGCGTGACGGTCGAGATCTACGACGGGCTCGGCGAGCTGCCGTTCTACAACGAGGACCTCGACACCGAGGCCGGTGCGCCGGAGTCCGCCGGGCGGCTGCGCAGCGCCGTCTCCAGCGCCGACGCGGTGTTGGTCTTCTCGCCCGAGTACAACGGCACCATGCCCGCCGTGTTGAAGAACGCCATCGACTGGCTCTCCCGCCCGTTCGGCAACGGTGCGCTGCAGGGCAAGCCGACCGCCGTCGTCGGCACCGCGTTCGGCCAGTACGGCGGCGTGTGGGCGCAGGAGGAGGCGCGCAAGTCGGCCGGTATCGCGGGCGCGAAGGTGGTCGACGAGGTCCTGCTCGCGATCCCGCACTCGGTGACGCGCTTCGCCGAGGTGCACCCGGGAAGCGACACCGAGGTCGTCGAGGGCCTGTCCAAGACGCTCGGCAGGCTCGTCACCGAGGTCGCCTGAGCCGTCGGCGTGGTTCCGCCGCCACCTGGACCGAGGTCAGGCGGCGGAGCCGTTCGTCACCGCGGCGCGGGGACGGACACGAACGCGTCGAGGCGCGCGGTGCCGTCGTAGCCACCGTCCGGGGCTGGTAGATCGAACAGCGCGCCGACGGTGGGGGCGACGTCGGCCGTGGTCGCCGGCGCCGACGACACGTGCCCCCGCCGCACGGCGGGATGTCCACCCGCCACGAAGAACGGGATCGGCTCGGTGGCCGGATGTCCGTGGTTGCCCGGGATCGGGTTCGACCAGAGGTACGGGTCGGTGAACCGCCAGCCCGCCCGGCAGTAGACGACCAGGTCCCCGGCGCGCGGCCCGAGCCTGAGCTCGTCGGGGGTGTGGACCGACAGCACCCCGTCGGTGCCCAGCGCCGCACGGCGCATCCGCTCGACCGCCTCGGCACGGTCGGAGTCGGGCCCGGTGAACGTCAGCAGGTTCGCCCCACCGTTCTGCGCGATCGCCACGCGACCGTCGAGCATCGGGTCGTCGTCCACGACGGGGTCCAGCGACACGACGCGGTGCGGCATGGACCAGTCCATCGAGTGGTCGGCCAGCACGACGAGCACGCTCGACTCCCAACGACCGGTCCGCTTCAGAAACGCCGCGAACCTGTTCACGAGGCCGTCGGTCGACACGAGCGCGGCGGTCCGCGCGGCGCGCAGTGTGGTGCCGGTGAGGTCGACGTGACCGACCCGGTCGACATCGCCGAGGTTGACGAAGGCGAAGTCCGGGTCGGTCTCCCGCACGGTCGCGGCGAGCGCGGTGACGGTCGCCAGGTCGGGCGCGTGGTCGCTGATCGGGATCACGGGGAACGGCTCCCAGCGCACACTCGCCCGCTCCCCCACGATGCCGTAGAGGTACTCCTTGCTGAGCACGCTGGCTGTGGTGAGCCCCCGCTCCGCCAGCCGCTCCAGCAGCGTCGGCGCGCGAAGGTCGTCGGCGCGGTCGAGGGTGCGTACCTCTCCCAGGTCGGCGTCGTAGACGGAGTTGGCGGGCACACCGGTGCGGTCGGGCCGCATGCCGGTGATCATCATGACGTGGTTCGGCAGTGTCTCCATCACGGGAAGGGAGCGCGCCGCGGGGAACGCCGTGCCCTCCTCCCGGAGGCGGTACAACGCCGGCGTGGTGGCCGGGGTGATCTCGTCCGGTCGCAACCCGTCGACCACCAGCACGTACACGCGGGGGCGCGGACCGCGCTCGGCGGCCGACGCGGGAAGGGCACCGGCGGTGGACAGCACCACCGCGGCCGACGTCCCGGTCGCCACGCGCAGGAAGCGGCGCCGGTTCAGCGCGGGTGTCTCGGTCATCGAAGGGCCTCCCGGGTCCGGGTCACGCGCTGGGTGCCGGCCCGCACCACGTACGAGACGGAGTGCCGGGCCTCGGTGGCCGGGTCGGTCCGGTCGCGGAGTGCGTACCAGTCCATCTGCACGGCGCTGGGCGTCACGTCGAGCACCGAGAAGCCGTGGGAGTCGAAGTCGAGGTGCTTCACGTGCGGGTTGGCGACCCGGATGGCGGTCTCCACGGCCAGCGACGCCGTCCTCGGCGGCACCCGGAGGATCTCGTCGAGGTTGTCGCTGGTCACCGAGGTGCAGACCAGTTCGACGCCCACCGAGTCGCGGGTCAGCGGATACGTCAGGGGGTTGGCGGGCAGCTCGCACGCCCAGGCGGAGTGGATGTCGCCGGTGAGGAACACCGTGTCGCGCACGCCGTGGTCGCGCAGGGTGCGGAACACGGTCGCGCGGTCGTGGGTGTAGCCGTCCCACTGGTCCACGTTGTACGGAACGCCCTCGATCGGTCCGACGAGTTCGGTCAGGGCGTGGAACTCGCGCGTGGTCAGGGTGGACGGGAACTGCACCGGCGCGATCATGACCGAGTTGCCCACGAGCTTCCACTGCGCGCCAGCGGTGACGAGTCCGTCGGTGAGCCAGCCGAGCTGGTCGCGTCCCGCGATGGTCCGGTCCGGATCGTGGATCCCGCGGTCGAACGGGTGCGCGCCCTGTCGGCTGCGGTGACTGCGGAGGTCCAGCATGGACAGTTCCGCGAGCGTGCCGAAGGTGAGTCGGCGGTAGAGGTGGCCGCCGGGTTCGTAGCGGACGGGCATCCACTCGGCGTAGGCCTGCTGGGACGCGGCCCGGCGTTCCTCCCACGTGCCCTCGTCGGGCTCGGTGTGGTTCTCCGCGCCCCCGCCCACGCGTCGTTGGCGGATTCGTGGTCGTCCCACGTCACCACGAACGGCACACGGGCGTGCAGGGCGGCCAGGTGCGGGTCCGTCTTGTACTGCGCGTGCCTGCGCCGGTAGTGCGCCAAGGTGGTCATCTCCACCTCGGGGTCGTGGGGGCGCACGGGACTGCCGTCGGAGGGCACGCCGTACTCGTAGAGGTAGTCGCCGAGGTGCACGACGAGGTCGAGGTCGTCGCGCTCGGCGAGGTGGCGGTAGGCGGCGAAGTGCCCGGCCTGCCAGTCGGAGCACGACACGACACCGAACCGCAGCCTCTCGACCGCGGCGCCCACGGCGGGAGCGGTGCGGGTGCGCCCCACGGGCGAGGTGTCGCTGCCGTACCGGAACCGGTACCAGTACGCCGTCGCGGGCTCCAGGCCGGTGACGTCCACCTTCACGGTGTGGTCGCGGTGGGCGCCGGTGCGGACCGAACCCCGCGCGACCACGTCGGAGAACGCCTCGTCCCGGGCGACGTCCCAGTGGACGGTCACCTCGGGCCCGGCTCCGGTGCCGGGCTGCGCCTGCGGCACGGGTGTGACGCGGGTCCAGACCAGCACGCCGTCGGGCAGCGGGTCGCCGGAGGCCACCCCGTGGGCGAAGGGGACGGACTCGGCCGCCGCCGGAGCGACGGAGGCGGCGGCCACGCCCACTCCCGCCGCCACGAGCGCGCCGCCGGCACGCAGCACGCCACGCCGGGTCAGCGCGGACGAGGGAGCAGCGGACGCGGGACTGTCGGGGGACGAGGAGTCGCTCACGGCGGTGGAGCTTGCCGGATTCCGCCCGCCCTGTCACTACTGATCAGTAACCGTTCAACCGGAATTCAGCTGAGTGGAGCAACACGGTTTACCGCGCGGCACGGGACCCGCCCTCGTGGTCCCGTGCCGCGGGCCTGGCGGCGGTCGGGGGGTCAGGAGTCACGCCGCCAGTGATAGAACGCCGTGGCCATCGCGTCGGTCGGCGAGCGCCACGTGTCCGGGTCGTACGCGCTGATGTACTCGTCCAGCGCGGCGCTCAGTTCCCGGAAGTCGCGATCGTCGCGCACGGCGTCGATCCGGTCGTCCACCTGCTCGTCCGACTCGATCAGATGGAAGTACAGCCCGTGGTAGTGGAAGAGGGTCCGGGCGCGGACGCCGACCCGGTGCGGCAGCGGCCCCGCGTCCGAGGCCGCGAACAGCGCCGCGACCGCGTCCTTGTCGGACTCGGCCATCCGGGCGACGATCAGGGTCCGGCTCATGACGACTCCTCCGCGCGCGTGCCGGTCCCCGCCGCGGGCAACGCGGCGGCCTCCGCCTCCAGCACCCGTTTGATCGCGTTCATCTGGATCGGGGTGTTGGTGTTGATGCGCTCCGTCATGCCGGCGTCGTCGACGGGCGCCTCGGGTTTCATGGCGAAGTCCTGGGTCCAGCGCATCAGCACGCCGTCGTCGACCTCGTGGTAGGTCCAGCGGATCCGCATGTACTCGAACGGCCCCGTCTCGACGCGGCGGGCCACCACCGTGCGGGTCGCGGGATCGAGCTCCCGTTCGGACACCCACGACCAGACCCTGCCCTGCTCGTCGGGGTGCATGGTCAGGCGGAAGAGCACCCGATCGCCGGTGTCCTCCAGCACCTCGGCCGCGGCGTACTCCGTGAACAGGTTCGGCCAGTCGGCGACGTCGTTCGTTCTGGACCAGACCAGATCCATCGGCGCCCGGACGATGATCTGGTTCTCCGTGTGTCCTGGCATGTCAAGCCGCCTTTCCCAGGGTGTCGTTGAGCGTGCTGAGGAACTCCTGCACCGACCGGATCTCCTGAGCCTCCGCGGGCAGTGCCACACCTCGGTTACGCTCGATCGCGGTGATCACGCCCAGCAGGGCCAGCGAGTCGAGCCCGAGGTCGTCGAACGTCGTCGCCGCGCCGAGCTCGGCGGGGTCGATGCGCACGCCGCTGCTCGACGACAACAGCTCGCAGAGTTCATCCATCGTGAAGTCCGAACCACTCATGCGTCTCCTCCGTCCGTCGGTTACCTGGTCGAGCCGAGTACGAGTGCCGAGCTGAAACCGCCGAACCCGCGTGCGAGCACGAGCACGTGCCGCAGTGGTCCGCGCCGCGGTGTGCCGAGCACGATGTCGGCGTCGACGGCCACGTCGTC
>NZ_CM001466.1:739417-784443 GCF_000231055.2 Saccharomonospora azurea NA-128
CGGCCACGGCGAACGTCCCCGCCGCCGAGTACGCGCGGCCGAGCCCCGCCGCCACGGCGGTCACCGGCACTCGGTCGAACGACGGGCCGAGCACTTCCCGCACCGCGCTGATCTCGGCGCGGTCCGCTGCGGGCACCGCCATGCCGTCGGCGAACACCGCGTCGATCTCGGCGGGGTCGACGTGCGCGTCGGCTATGGCGAGCCGGATGGCGGCGGCAAGTGCTTCCCCCGCCCGGCTCCAGTAGTCGCCGTCGGTCGTGGACTGCGCGCCGGTGAAGGTCGCGGCGTGCCCGGCCACCACGGCGAGCGGACGCGCGTCGCGGGCCTGGGCGTGCGCGGCGTCCTCCAGCAGCAGCACCGCTCCCCCCTCGCCCGGCACGTATCCCGAGGCGTCGTGGGCGAACGGGCGGTACGCCCCCGGGGAGTCGCGTTCGCTCAGCAGGCCCGACGGCAGCTGGCACGTGAGCGCGTACGGACTCACCGGCGCCTCGGTGCCACCACAGACCTGCACGGGACAGCCCTGCCGGACGGCCCGGCGGGCGTGGGCCACCGCGTCCAACCCGCCCGCGGACTCGCTGCTCACCACCGCGCACGGGCCCCGCATCGCGTTGCCGATGGAGATCTGTCCCGTGGACGCCGCGTAGAACCACGCGATGGACTGGTACGGACCGACGTGTCGCGGGCCGTGTGCCCACAGCGCCTCGATCTCCCGCTGCCCGAACGCGTTGCCACCCGAACTCGCCGACGTGGTGACGCCGACGTCGAAACTGTCGAGGGCACGGGGGTCGAGCGACGCCGACTCCAGCACCTGCCGGGTTCCTTCGAGGACGAACTGCGTCCACAGGTCCGTCTGCACCACGATGCGCGGGTCGAGCACGGCGGTCGGGTCGAAGTTCGCGACCTCCCCCGCGTAGCGCACCGGGTAGCGGCGCGAGTCGAACCGGCTGATGCGACGGATGCCGCTCGCGCCGGCCAAGGCCGCCCGCCAGAACGTGTCGGTGTCGAGCCCGGTCGGCGCCACCACGCCGAGCCCGGTGATCACCACCTCGGTCATCGCGCCCTCCGCCCCGCCGTGTCGAGCACCACGGCCGACTGGAATCCGCCGAAGCCGCTGCCCACGCTCAGCACGAGGTCGATGCCCTGTTCCCGGGCCTCGACGGGCACGTAGTCCAGATCGCACTCCGGATCGCGGTGCTCGTAGTTCGCCGTGGGCGGCACGACACTCGTGTCGAGCGCCAGCACGCAGGCGACGAGTTCGAGGCTGCCGATCGCGCCGAGCGAGTGCCCGATCATCGACTTGATGGAGCTCATCGGCGTCCGGTACGCGTGGTCGCCCAGACTCCGCTTGACGGCCGCCGTCTCGTGGCGGTCGTTCTGCTTCGTGCTGGAGCCGTGCGCGTTGACGTACCCGACCTCGTCGGGTGCCGCCTTCGCCGACCGCAGGGCCGTCGTGATCGCCCTCGCCATCTCGATCCCCTCGGTCGTCAACCCGGTCATGTGGTGGGCGTTGCCGAAGGTGGCGAACCCGGAGACCTCGCAGTACACCCGCGCACCCCGGCTCCGGGCGCGCTCCAGGTCCTCCAGCACGAGCACCGCCGCGCCCTCCCCGAGCACGAAACCGTCGCGCAGGGCGTCGAACGGCCGGCTCGCCCGCTCCGGTTCGTCGTTGCGGGTACTGGTGGCCTTGATCGCGTCGAAACAGGCGACCGTGATCGGCGAGATCGGCGCGTCCGACGCTCCCGCGATCACGACGTCCGCGGCGCCCTCCTCGATGACCATCGCCCCGTACCCGACGGCGTCGAGCCCCGACGTGCAGCCGGTGGAGATGGTGCGCACCGCGCCGCGGGCCCCGTGCGCGTCGGCGATCTCCGCGGCCAGCGTGCTCGGCACCAGCGCGTGGTACAGGTGCGGGTCCGCCCGGCTCGGATCGACGAGCCAGTCGGCTCCCCCGCCGGAGACCTGGACGTAGCCCTCCTCCAACCGGATCGTCGACCCGACCGCCGTTCCCATGCTCACCCCGACCCGCCACGGGTTCAGCGGACCGAGTTCGAGCCCGGAGTCGTCCACCGCCTCCCGCGCCGCCACGAGCGCGAACTGCACGTGCCGGTCAAGGCGGGCGATGTCCGCCGAGCTCAACCCTTCGGTGACCGGGTCGAAGTCGCACTCCGCAGCGATCCGCGAGCGGAAACCCTGCGGGTCGAACAGCGTGATGCCCCGGGTCGCGGTGGTACCGGACGTCAGCAGATCCCAGAACGCCTTGACGCCGATGCCACCGGGGGCCACGACACCGAGGCCGGTGACGGCGACCCGGCGCGTCATCTGCCACCTCCCAGATCCGGTTGCGGTGACGCCGCGCTCTCGGTGTCCACGTGCCCGAGCTCGGGCCGGGGTGCGAGCGGGCCGAGCTGGAACACGACCCGCGCCGGTTCCCCGCCCTCGTTGCGCAGCCGGTGCCGGGTGCCCGGTGGGACGAGCAGCGCGGAACCGGTGCCCACGTGCCACGGCTCCCCGTCGAGGTCCACGGTCACCTCGCCGTCGGCGACGTAGAGGAACTCCTCCGAGTAGGGGTGGTAGTGCTCGGCGATGCTCTCGCCCGGTTGCAACCGCGCCACGCCGAGGAAACCCGACACCGACGCCGCGTTGCGCGGACTCAGCAGCGTGCGGATCTCAGCGCCGCGGCGGCGGTCGGCGGGGATCTCCGATTCGTGCACGCGGACCAGAGGGCGGTCGGTCGGGCGTTCGTGCACTGGAACGGGCCCCGCCTCGACGGAGGTCTCGACCGCGTCCACCATGATGCCTCCCACAGTCAACTCGACGACGGAAAGTCGGCACCGAGATCGGTGCCTCTCGCCGTGCCGTCGGCCTCGCGATGCGTCACGAGGGTCAGGCGTGCTTCGGCGAGAAACTTCGCGCGACCGGCGGCCGTGGCGAGGTTGCACCCCGGCTCGAGCAGCTCGGTCAACGCTGCGGCGGTGGGCCCGCCGATGACAGTGGGGCCGAGTCGCTCGATCGCCTCGTCGGCATCGCCCTCGACGTCGAGGACCCGCACGACGAAGTCGCCGTGCCGGAACACCGTCGTCCCCGCCAGCCCCGTGCGCAGAGCGGCTCCCAGCGGCAGGGACTGGCCCCACGCGAAGATCCGCGCCGCCGCCTCGCCCCGGCCCGGACGAACGGGGTAGCGCAACGCCACGCGGGTCCGCTTCCCCCGGGGCATTCGCGGAGTCGGTGACGCCTCCTGATGCACGACGCGCGTCATCATCGCGCGGCGGAAGAACCAGCCGACCGACTCCGGATCGCTGAAGTCGCGGGGCCGCACCAGCAGCGGGTTGAGCTTCTCCTCGGTCTCGCGGATCGCGGGATCGTTGGCCAGGTGCCGCATCACCACGGGGAGCGGACCCTCCACATCGATCACCCGGACGACGTGGTTCTCCCACAGGAACACCGAGGTCGCGAGCAGCCGGCACCCGTTGCCGATGTGGGTCTGCGGGCGGGGGTACTCCGAGAGCACGCGGCGCACCGCGTCCACGCTTCCCGGCCGCACCGGGAAGGTCAGGGCATGTCGTTCCATCGTTCTTCCTCTCGGATCAGCACGACCGGGGATCCGCCGACTCGCTCGGCTCGGGCGACTCGGACGCCCGGCGAACGGTCTCTCGGTGCACCACGTAGCGCAGGGAGCGCCGGTGGGAGACGGCCGACAGCATCGGCGCGGCGAGGGCTCGGTGTTCCGGTGTCCGCTCCCAGGCCAGGAAGTCCTCCGCGCTGCGCCACTGGCTGGTGAGCAGCCACGCGTCGGGGTCGTCGGTCGACTGGCAGACCTGGTCGCCCAGATGGCCGGGGACGCTCGCGACGGCCCAGCGCACGGCCTCGTAGGCGTCCAGGAACGTCTTCTCCATCCCCGGCTTCAGGGTGAGCAGGAAGACGACGCGGTAGCCGGCTTTCTCGGTCATGGGGCTCCTCTTCGGTTCGTCTCGGGTCCACCGGGGACGCCGTCGGGATCACCCGGCACGGCGCAGGGCGGGGCCGTGTGGAGCGCGCAACGACCGGGCGACGCGGGTGAGGCGGCGGCCGAGTGCCTCCGCGGCGCTCGGGTCGCCGTCCTCGGCCGGTGTCGTGACGCACGAGCCCGGCAGGAGCAGGCAGTCCCACGCGAGCAGACCGCGGTAGAGCTCCGGCACGAGCGGCGCGCCGTGGCCTCCGTCGTGGTCGACGGCGCGGGCGGCCACGACCTTGTCCGGCAGCCGCAGTCGTTCGCGTCGCCGTGCCGCGACGTCGACCAGACGCCGGACCGGTGGCGCTACCGCGCCGCCGTGGCTCGCCGCGATCACGACGATTCCGTCGGCCCACACCATTGCCTCGAACACCTCGTCGAGCGGCGACTCGGTGTTCGCCACGCGACGCAGTCGGATGTCAGCGCCCGCCGCGACCGCCCCGAAACGCACCGCCGACACCGTCGATTCAAGGCCACATCCCTCACCCGAAGAAACAATCACCACGCGAGTCATCGTGATCCCCTCGCCGTTATTTCCCCTTCAGCCTCGCCCACCGGGAATTCGATTGTCAATACGAAAAACGGATTACCCGGGAATGCGAACGAAACGGGAGTGAATCACATCGAACAGAATACGAAATGGGACCGTTTCGATGATCTCGATTGATTAATCGGAATGAGCCTCGGCGTTCGGAGAGCCCGAGCCGGAGCCAGGGCCGTCCAGGGCTTTCTCGACCCGCGCCAACATGTCGAGCAGCTGCCCCCGCTCGGCCTCCGACAGCAGCGCCAGCGCGTCGGCCTCCAGGCCGTCGACGACGCCGGGGACGACCTCGCGCAGGGCACTTCCCCGGTGGGTCAACCACACCCGCACTCGGCGACCGTCCTCCTCGTCACCGGCCACCCGCACCAGCCCCGCGTCCGTCATCCGCCGCACGGCACGGGTCACCGTCGGAGCCTCGACCGAGACCCGGGTCGCGATCTCCCCGGGCGTCAGCCCGTCACTGTCCCAGAGACACGCGAGGACGAACTCCTGTCCGGCGTGCACACCATGACGAGCGAGACGTCGTCCCGCCTCGCTGCGCAGTCTCCGCGACACCAGGGTCACGCGGGAGAGGAAACCGTCCGTCCGATGGCGCACGATCAGCATGCTACTGATCAAGCGACCACAGTCGAACGGCGATGATCGCCGAAGGTCAGTCCCGGCCATCCGATGCGCCGTCCTCGATGAGGTGTCCGGCGAGAACGTGATCGACGATCCGGGCCGCGCGCTCGCCGGGCGGCGCCTCCGGCGCCGCGTCACCCAGCACCACACGCGACAGCACCGCCCCGACGAGCGCCGTCGACAACGTGTCCACGTCACTGTGGTCCGCGAGCGCCCCGCGGCGGACACCGCCGGCCAGCACCTCCCGGACGGCCGCGATGCGCGGGTCGACGACCAGCCGCACATAGTGGCCGTACAACGTCGGCGCACTCATCAACCGCGGCAACAACCGCGCCGACCGCGACTCCGCGACCCACCGGCAGAGCTCCTCCACCACCATGGTCACGTCCTGGCGCACGTCGCCGCCCTCCACCCGCGACTGCGGCTCGACCAGCGATTCGAGCGCCTCCAGCAGGACCGCTTCCTTGTTGGGCCAGCGGCGGTAGAGCGTCGCCTTGCTGACACCGGCCCGTGCCGCGACCGCCTCCACCGAGAGCGCGTCCACGGACACGCCCTCCTGCAGCAGTTCCAGAGCCGCCCGGATGATGGCGCGACTGGCCCGCTCGCTGCGTGGCCGCCCGGGGGTGCGCCGGTGGACGGGCTCGACAACCTCGACAGCCTCGACGACCTCGACGACCTCGACGACCTCGGCAGCCTTCGCGACCTCGGACGCCGACTCACGGTCGGTCGGCGTGGACCGCGCGGACGACATCGGGTTCATTCAGACCACCTCGCGGACGTGTCGCGGCGCGGTGCCGTCCTGGCGCTGCGACTCTGCACTGAGACCCTCACGTGCGTCCCCCTTGCCCGTATGCCGAAGTCGGCGGCATGCAAAATGCCACAGGACTCCCGAAAACGCGAAACCACTTCCATCTCCTTCGCGTTTCAGGAGCCCCCGAAAGCGATCGAACCTCCAAAGACGGAGAATGAGTATAACCACGGCCGCGAGAGTTCATTTAGCCAGCTAAGCGAGAATCCGAACGACGCCTGGAGCCGAATAGTATTCACGGTGACTCGCGCGTCAATCACCCGTCTTCGTGAGCAACATTCGCAGGAGCGCGTACTCGGAGCCGCTGAGATTCGCCACGAGCCGCTCCTCCGCCCGCAACCAGAGCTCCTCCACCGTCGACCGCGCCGCCCAGCCGCGTTCGGTGAGGAACACACGGCTTCCCCGCCGCCCCGGTCGACGCTCCCGGTGCACGAAACCGGCACGCTCCATCCGTTGCAGCATCCGGGTGATCGTCGCGGGCGCCGCCTGCACGCGCTCGGCCAGCTCCGACTGCGTGAAGCCGCGATCGTCCCACGGCTGCAGCAACACCTGTTCCTGACCGCTGTACATCCCGAGAGCGGCGAGATCGCGCGCCAGCTCCGTCCGGCGCTGCCGAGCCGCGATCACGATCCAGTACAGCGCGGTCTCGGTGAGGCAGTTGCCACCGCGCTCCTGCACCGGAGTGCACCGGCCGTAGGGCGGCTCCGCGACCCTATCCCGATCCACGAGCCCTCCCGGCCGTGCCGGCCGCACGGCCCGCGGCGTCCACCACCTGACGACCGGGTGTCGAGCACAGGTCCGCGGCTCCGCACCTCCGGCGTCGCGGCAGGCCATCGGTGTCGCGATCAGTCACTGCGCCCTCCGAACGGTCGGGCAACAGCTTCGGCGCGGCACGGGTGGTCGTCAAGTCCGCGTGCCCCCTTCGGGGCACGTGACGACACCGTGATCGTCCCGAGCCGACCGGCATGATCAACTACATCTGTAGTGCGACTTTTCGAGACGCGAACGGTCGGTGTTCCACCCAGCGCGGAACACCGACCGTTCGACGCACCCTTACAGCGACTCGGCCAACCTGTTGGCCAGCACCGTGGTGAACCGCTGCGGGTCGGACAGCTCACTGCCCTCGGCCAGCAGAGCCATCCCGTACAGCAGTTCGGCGGTCTCGCGCAGTGCCGTCTCGTCGGCACCGGCCTGCTGGGCGTCGCGCAGGCCCGTCACCAACGCGTGCTGGGGGTTGAGCTCCAGAACGCGCTTCGCGACCGGAACCTCCTGACCCGCCTGCTGGTACATCTTCGCGAGGGCCGGCGGGAGGTCGTAGGTGTCGCCGACCAGGCACGCCGGGGAGGTGACCAGCCGGTTCGAGAGCCGGACCTCCTTCACGTGGTCCGACAACGTCGTGGCGAGCCACTCGCGCAGTGCGTCGAAGCTGCCGTGGTCGGTCCTGTCGTCGCTCGACTCGCCGTCCTCGCCGTCCTTGCCGCCCTGCTCGCCGTCGAGGTCGACCTGGCCCTTGGCGATCGAGGTGAACGTCCTGCCCTCGTACTCGCCGACCTGCTCGACCCAGAACTCGTCGATGGGGTCGGTGAGGACGAGCACCTCCAGACCCCTCGCGCGGAACGCCTCCATGTGTGGGGAGTTCTCGACGACCGACCGCGAGGCGCCCGTGAGGTAGTAGATGTGCTTCTGGTCGTCCTTCGCGCGCTCGACGTACTCGCGCAGCGTGGTGAGCTCGTCGGCGGAGTGGGTGGAGGCGAACGAGGCGATGTCGAGGATGGCCTTGCGGTTGTCGGCGTCCTCGACCAGGCCCTCCTTGACGACCCGCCCGAACTCGCGCCAGAAGGTGTCGTAGCGGGCCCGGTCGTCCTTCATCATCTCCTTGACCTCGCCCAGCACCTTCCTCACCAGGCGGCGCCGCATGAGCTGGATCTGCCGGTCCTGCTGCAAGATCTCGCGCGAGACGTTGAGCGAGAGGTCCGCGGCGTCGACCACGCCCTTGACGAAGCGCAGGTAGTCGGGCACCAGCGCCTCGCAGTTGTCCATGATGAACACGCGCTTGACGTAGAGCTGCACGCCGCGCTTCGCGTCCCGGTAGTACAGGTCCATCGGAGCCCGCGACGGCAGGAACAGCAACGCCTGGTACTCGAACGTCCCTTCCGCCTTCACGGTGATCGTGCGGAGCGGGTCGAGCCAGTCGTGGCTGATGTGCTTGTAGAACTCGCGGTACTCCTCCTCGGAGACCTCGCCCTTCGGCCGCGCCCACAGCGCCTTGCGGGAGTTGATCGTCTCCCACTCGTGGGTGGTCTTGCCGTCCTCGGTCTTCTCCGTGCGCAGCCGGATCGGCCACGTGACGAAGTCGGAGTAGCGGCGCACGAGGTCCCGCAGCACGCTCTCCGCGGTGTAGTCGTGGAGCTGGTCCTCGGCGTCCTCGGGCTTGAGGTGCAGGGTGATCGCGGTGCCCACCGGGGCGTCCGCGTCGTCGAGGGTCTCGACCGTGTACGTGCCGCTGCCGTCGGAGGACCAGCGCGTCACCTCGGACCGGCCCGCCTTCCGCGTCACGAGGGTGACCGTGTCGGCGACCATGAACGCCGAGTAGAACCCGACACCGAACTGGCCGATCAGGTCGACGTTCGCCGAGTTCTTCGCCTCGCGGAGTTGTTTGATCAGCTCACCCGTTCCCGACTTGGCGATCGTGCCGATGAGCCCCACGACCTCGTCCCGCGACATGCCGATGCCGTTGTCGCGGACGGTGAGCGTACGCGCGACGCGGTCGACCTCCAGATCGATGTGGAGGTCGTCGATGTCGATGCCGCCGGCGTCGGCGAGATCCTTGTCGCGGAACGTCTCCAGCCGGAGCTTGTCCAGGGCGTCGGATGCGTTCGAGACGAGCTCACGCAGGAAGATGTCCTTGTTCGAGTAGATGGAGTGAACCATCAGCTGCAGGAGCTGGCGAGCTTCCGCCTGGAACTCATGCGTCTCGATTTGAGCAGTCACTCAGGTCTCCTCGCGGAAATACCGGTTTCGAGTGGGTCGCGGGTGGCGACCTCACGTCGCAGTATCTCGCGGGCTCGACGACCGGGAGCAGCACGGGCCACTCACCCGGACAGCGGTTCACAACACCGGGAGTCGCGGTGAAAATCACTCGCCATGCGCAGGCGCCTGCTGTCCTTGACCCTCGCCGCCGCCCTCGTGGCCACGGTGTCGCCCGCCGCGTCCGGGGCGAGCGCCGAACCGGCCGCGGGCGCGGAGCCCACCGCGGAGATCGACTACCACGAGTGGGCCGACGTGGCGGCCTTCCACCGCGGTGAGTCCGACGGCGTGCGCGCCACCGGCACCGGCCTCCGGCTCACCCGGGCGACGCCCGCCGACGACGGCACGGAGTACGGCCGCTGGACCTCACCGTGGTACGAACCGGGCTTCGCCGCCACCGAACTCGTCGCCTCCTGGAACGCCACCACCCCGGACGGCACGTGGGTGACCATCGAGGCCACCGCGCGGACGGACAGCGGCGAGAACACGGCGTGGTACGTGCTCGGGAAGTGGGCGTTCGGCGACGGCGACATCGAGCGCACCACGGTGGCGGGCCAGCGTGACGAGCACGCCGCCGTGTACGTGGACACGCTCGCGGCCGCCGACGGTATCGCGTTCGAGGCCTACCGGCTTCGGGTCACCCTGCACCGCGAGGATTCGACCTCGGCCACACCGCGCGTGCGTGCGCTGGGCGCGATGACGTCGGACGTCCCCGACCGCTTCACGGTGCCGACCTCCGAACCCGGCGCGGCCCGGGGCATCGAGCTGCCCGTCCCGCGGTACGCGCAGAACCTGCACTCGGGCAACTATCCCGAGTACGGCGGCGGTGGTCAGAACTGGTGCAGTCCCACCTCGACCGAGATGGTCCTGGAGTACTGGGGGCGCGGCCCGGACTCCTCCGAGCTGTCGTGGCTGCCCGACGACTACGTCGATCCGACCGTGGCACACGCTGCGCGGCACACCTACGACTACTCCTACGAGGGCACGGGCAACTGGCCGTTCAACACGGCCTACGCCGCCCACTACGGGCTGCGCGGCCACGTCACGCGCATGCACTCGCTGGCCGAGCTGGAGGACTACGTGGCCGCGGGCGTTCCGGTGGTGACGTCGGTGTCCTTCCTGGAGAGCGAGCTCGACGGCGCGGGCTACGGCACCAACGGCCACCTCATGGTCGTGATCGGCTTCACGCCCGACGGCGACGTCATCGTCAACGACCCCGCCTCCAACACCAACGAGGGCGTGCGCAACGTCTACCGGCGCGACCAGTTCGAGACCGTGTGGCAGCGCACCCAGCGGCACACCGCCGACGGAGGCGTGGCGGGCGGCCCCGGCGGCATCGCCTACGTCATCCGACCCTGATCCGCGGCACCCCGCCGACCCGATTTCGATTGACGCGCTCCACGACTCGGGACCATGATCACCCGATGACTCAGCCGGGCTCCGTCCACAACACCGCGGAACGGCCTCCCCTGGTCGCCGAACCGCCCCTTCCCGACCTCGTGCTCGCCCCGATGACCGACGGCGACGCCGCGGAGGTGCTCGTCCTCCAGCGGTGCTGCTGGGTGCAGGAAGCCGTCGCGAACGACATGCTCGACATCCCCGCGCTGCACGAGACCGTCGAGGACGTGGCCGGCTGGCTCCCGAGCTGGCAGGCGTGGTGTGTCCGCAGGCAGGGACGCCTGGTCGCGGCCGTCCGGGCCCAGGCCGAGGGCACCACCTGGGAGATCGGCCGGCTCATGGTCGCGCCCGACCTGGCCGGGCAGGGACTCGGGAGCTGGCTCCTGGACTACGCCGAACGACAGGCGCCGACGGGAACGACGACGTACTCGCTGTTCACGGGAGTGCACAGCCATCGCAACCTCGCTCTGTACCGGCGCGCCGGCTACGTCGTCCGACCCGACGCAGATGCTCCGGCGGGCGCCGTGGCACTGACGAAGAGTCGCTGACGACGACTTCCCTCAGGACGAGGGGACACGCGCGCCTGTGCCGTCACAGCCGAAGGTCGTGGTGCAGCAGCTCGGGACTCGACGCGAGCACGAGACTGTCCTGGACGTGGTTGAACCACAGGGAACTCAGGTCGAGCTTGCCCCGGCTCCGGCGCCACCACCGACGACGGGGCGGGTCCACGAACCGCGCCAACGCGAAGGTTTCGATCCAGTCGTGCACCTCGGGCGGCGACAACACGTGGTGCGGCGCGGCCGCGAGCTGATCGCGTACCCGTCGAGGGGCGGCGCTGTCGCGCAGCCGCGCCGCATGCCGAAGCCGAAACTCCGCCGAGTCGGCGGGCGTCGCGTAGGCGTCGGGAAACATCCACACCAGGGTCCGCTCGTCACCGCTCTCCAGAACCCGCACGAGCCGGTCGGCGTGGTCGTGGAGGGTCGACGCGAGATGGCTCCCCATCCGCACGGCGACTCCGCCCGCGGCGGGAACGGCGTCGAAGTAGTCCGGCGTCACGTCGCGCCACTGGACGTCGTCGGTCATCGGCACCACACCGTCGTCCGCAGGCCACAGCGCTGCAGGGACACCGCGAGATTCTCCGCCTCGGCCTGGCTTCCCGGCGCAGGGACGTCCGCCGACCGCCCCCAGTGCACCCGGCGCGTGAGGTCGATCGCGTTCGGCCAGGGCAGCCCGCACAGCCGGTGCAGCGCGTCGATCACCACGAGCGCCGAGGTGATCTCGTCGTTGTGAATTCGTACAAACCACTCACGCGACACCGGCACATCGTGCCATGGCCGGCCATCCGGCCCCGTGCTGCCCGCGATCATCGCTCGAACAGGGGCGCAACGACTCAACCGGCCTCTGTACGAACAGGATCAGTCGAGGTTCGGCTCACCCGAGAGCACTCCCGCGCGCGCGGCCGCGACACCGAGCTGGAACCGGGTCGCCACCCCGAACCGCTCGTAGAGCCCGGTGATGTACCGGCGGAGCGTGCGGGTCGAGATGTCGAGCCGCCGCGCGATCGCCTCGTCCGACCGGCCGGTGCTCAGCTCCACCAGTACCAGGAGTTCGATCTCCCGCCACACGTCCTTGTCGTAGTCGTACTCCGACACCGGGAGCGCGCTGTCCCACGCGTCCTCGAAGAACTGGGCGAAGAAGGCGACGATGTTCGGGTCGCGGGCGATCACCCCGCCCTCGCCGCACGACCGGGACTGCAGGACGGCCACGCGGTCGTCCACGAGCACCACACGGCTCGGCACCGACACCGTCGTGCGGCACTGCCCGCCGATCTCCTGAACGTGCCGCAGGTAGTTCAGACCTTCTCGCTGCCTGCGAGCGGTGTGGGGGTAGATGGAGCGGATCTCGATGCCCCGCTCGTACAGGGCACGATCCGCCGAGAAGTCGACGCGCACCGCGTCGTCGGAGGCGACCGTGGGATGCATGGCCCGCACGCTGTGGCGGGCGCCCACGACCAGCTCGGTCAAGGTCGTCTGGAGGTCCTCCGGCACGCGGATCTTCTCGACGCCCGGCTGCACCTGCTCCCGGTTCGTCTCGGCGAGCATCGCCGCCTGCAGTTCGTCGAGGACGGAGCTCAACGAGGTCGTGCGCTCGGTGAGTTTCGTGTACTCGGCCCGCAGCCTGGACAGGAAGTCGACGAACGCCAGCCGCGGCCGCGTGGCGACCCACCGCGAAGGCTCACCACCCTGCGCCTCCACCGATCCGGCGTCGGTGAGGCACTCGAGAACGGATCTCACCGTCCACGTGTCCCATCCCGTCGCGGCGCAGCATTCGGCAAGCGTCGCGGGGCCGCGGGACAGGAACCGATAGACCTCCATAGCGGCGTGGGTGAGGTGGCGGAACGCGGTAGCGGGATCATCTTCCGGGCCGTGCTCGTCACTCATGGAACTCCTGCGATCGTCGCCTGAACGCCTCGACGACCGATTCGACGCCACCGTGCCGCAGCTGGTTCCCGTGTTGCGGGAACGTGACCGTGCCGAATCGTTTCGCGCGCCGCTTCGCACAGGCACACGTTCATCCACTGTGGACGCAGGTCGCCACCCGAACGGACCAGAGCGGCACACCACTCGCCCCTCGGGACGGAAAGCCCCGACCCGACCACTGAACGTGAGGCTTGTTCACACTTTGCGACTTTTGGACCAGGCCGAAAGTCGGATGTGTCCCGTTCCTGACACGCTGTGACCTTTTCCGGCCATCGGCAACGCTGGCATGATCAACGCGCTGTGCGGTTTCCTGGTGCCGCCAGCGACCGGCCCCTGGAAGACAGGAACAGCGGACGATGGGACCGACGACCGTTGCGTGGCTCGCACTCCACCCGAGCCGACCAGCCACCCCTCAGGCTTTCGTCAACGGCCGACACTCGCCGTCCCACCTGACCCGGTCGTCGGCAGCGTGCCCTGCGAGAGCGCGGCACCGAGAGTGACCGCACCCCCACAAGAGTTTGGAGTTGCTATGGACGAGCGACAGTTCCGCGCGTTCGTGTCGATCGCCGAAGTCGGCCGGATGGACCTGGCCGCGGAGGCGCTGGGATACTCGCAGCCCGCGATCAGCTACCAGATCAAGTGCCTGGAAACGAGCCTTCGCGCGAAGCTGTTCACTCGTGACTCCACCGGCGCACGACTCACCACGCAGGGGCAGATGCTGCTCCCCGCCGCCAGAGCCGTCGTCACGCTGTTCGACAGCATCAAGCAGACGTTCGACGCCTACGACCCCGCTTCCGGCCCGGCCGCGGCCCGCAACCGGATTCCCGCGACCCGAGGCACCCGCACCACGACGGTCGGCCGCCCCCGCAAGCCCATCGAGCACTAGGTCCCGCGGAGCGGGAGGAATCTCACGATCCCCGCTCCCCGACCGGACACAGGGGACTCCCCACTGTCCCCTGTGCATCGGCCGAAACCCTGCTCTCACAACACTACGGTGACATCCGGACGGACCGCGCCCAACGACAGTTCGAACAGTTCGAAGCACCGGGTGCGGCCCGACCGGCCGACAGGGCACGCCTGCGTACGGTGGCGGCGCTAACGGACGAACGGGTACTCGGCGGCGAGCTCGGCCGGCGCGGACAACCGCCACGCCTCGTAGACCAGCTCCTCCACCTCGTCGACGTCGATGCGGGGCAGGTGCACCACCACCCAGCCGAAACCGCCCATGGTGAACTGCACCTCGAAGACGTCCGGCCGCTCGGCCACCAACGCGGCCTGCTCCGACAACGTCTGCTTCAGGCCCACCGTCTCGGTGCGCGGCCAGTGGTAACCGAACCGCACACCGCGCACGCCGAACGCGGTGTAGTCACGCCCGGGAGTTCTCTGCAGCTCCGCGAGTCCGTCGAGGATCCGCTCCAGCGCCGTCGCTGACACACCCATACGGCACATTCTCACGAGAACCCCCGACAGATTCGACGGCAACGTCCACGCGAGAACCCGAGGGACCCGCGGAACAGGACCGATCGCCGGGCGGCGACCCGGCACATCGGCCCTTCCGGCGTCACTCCTCGAAGTCCATCTCCTCGGCGACGTCCATCTCCTCCTCGTCGCCGTCGAAGACCTCCTCCAGGACCTCCCCCAGCACCATGCCGCCGACGACACCGGCCGCCGCACCGGCGATGACACCGCCCATGCCGGGACCCCGGCGTTCCTGGTACTCGCCCGGGTGCCCGTAGGGAGCGGGCTGGCCGTACGCGCCCGGCTGACCGTAGGGAGCCTGGCCGCCGAAGGCCGGGTTGCCGTACTGACCGGGGTGTCCGCCGAAGGCCGGGTTGCCGTGGCCCGCGGAACGGCGGTCGGCGGCCTGATCCATCCACTGCCCGATCAACGAGGCCCAGTCCATGCTCTCGGCCTCGAGGTGCGGCGCGGCGAAGCGACCGAACGTGTCACCGCCCTGGCGGAAGAGGCCACCCCGCTTGTCCGCCTCCAGCACCACGTGCACCTCGTGCGGAGTGGTGACGAAGGTCAGTTCCACCTGGTTGAGCCGCCCCGAGTGCGCCGCGGGCGGGTAGAACTCCAGCTCCTGGTAGAACGGCAGCTGCTGCGGCACACCGTGCACGCGGCCCGCCTCCACGTCGGCGCTCTGGAACAGGAAGCCGAGGGCGCCGAACGCGTCGAGCACCGCGTTCTGCGACGGCAGCGGGTGGATCTCCACCGGGTCGAGGTCGCCCTTGTCCGGCGCTCCGGCGATCACGAGTTCCGTCCGCACGCCGACGGTCATCCCGGGCAGGCGCTGCCCGCCCACCGCGGTGATCGGGGTCTCCCAGGGGATGTCGAGCTGGAACGGCACCGCCAGCGGTTGTCCCGCGGGCACGCGCACGCCGCGCTGCACGACGACGCGGTGGAACTCGCTGGTGCCGTTGAACTCGTGGTCACCGCGTTCGATCTCGACCTGCGTCACCAGGGACAGCGCGATCTCGCCGATCTCCACGTCGTTGCTGCCGCCCTGGATGCGAACCTGACCGGTGACGGCCTGGCCGGGCATCGCGTGCGGGGTGTCCAGCACCGTGTCGACGGATGGACCACCGACGCCGAACGCGCCGAGCAACCGTTTGAACATGAACGGGGTTCCTCCTCGGGAAGACCAGTCAATTGCTTTCCGTAACTGGAATGTGACCGAAAGCATAGCGAGATCGAGGTGGTCACCGCCCGTACACATGATCATGGTCACGATCGCGTGCGTTATCGGTGGTTTCTCCGATTTCCGGAGGGTTTCGCTGTCCTCCCCGAGTTCGGCCGGGTCGGATCTCGCCGGCTGATGTGGCAGCTCAAGGGCGACCCCGGCGGTGTGCCGGTGCGCCCGGCCGGCGGGTCAGCACACGCTGTCGGACGGCTTCGGCACGCCGAGGCCGAACACCGGGCGCAGTTTGATGCCCACCCACGTTCCGGCGAGGGCGAACACCGCCCACAGCCAGCCGTGCAGGCTGCCCGTGGAGATGCCGCCGAGGTACGCGCCGATGTTGCAGCCGCCGGCCAGGCGCGCGCCCACGCCCATGAGCGCGCCGCCGAGCACGGCCGCCGCCGCGGTGCGCCACGGGATCGAGGTGTGTAGCTTCCAGGCGCCCGCCGCCGCGGCGGCGACGGCGGCACCCAGGATGATGCCGATGTTGGTGAGACTCGTCTTCTCGGTCAGCACGGGGTTGGCGAGCAACTCGGCGTAGCGGTCCGACTGCCAGAACTCCCACGTCTCCGGGTGCAGCCCGAACATCTGCAGCAGCTTCGCACCCCAGAGCGCGAACGCCGTGGTGACACCCCAGATCCCACCGGAGACGAGCATGACGGCGCCGGCGAGGACACCGAGAACGACCGCACCGACCCACTTCGGCCACGAACCCCGCACGACGCGCGCGACACCGCGAGCCGACGGCACGGTGCCCTGGGGCGGCGGGTTCCGCCGAGCCTGGACCACCCTGCTGGCCACCACGACCGCGGCGAGCGCGAGCATCGTGACCGCCCAGCTGCCGAACCAGCCCAGGTGGTCGGACAGCAGGACACCGGGCACCTCGGGCCAGCCGTCGAACGCCGGGAACGCCCAGGTGTAGAACACCGAACCCGCGATGAACCCGCCCAGCGTGAACACGATCGTCGACTGCCCCGAGCCGACGGCGAACAGCGTGCCCGACGCGCACGCGCCACCGAGCTGCATGCCGATGGCGAACACGGCCGCGCCGACGAAGAGCGGCAGGCCGATGGCTCCGGCCGACGGGGCCGGAGTGGAACCGAAGAGTCCCGCGCCGGTGGCCACCACGAGGGCGATGAGGGTGCTCGCCGTGCCCAGCAGCAACGTGTGGGCGCGCAGTCCCTCCCCGTTGCCCACGGCCATCAGTTGCCGCCAGGCCGAGGTGAAGCCGAACCGCGAGTGGAACAGCGCGACACCGAGGAACAGCCCGATGACGAGCAGGGCGCCGAACTTGGCACCGTGGACCGACCAGACGTACCAGCTCAGTGCCACCGCCAGCAGGCCCGCGACGACGAGGGGGCCGCGGCTCACGCGCCCGAGCGGATCGGGCGGCGGTGGCGCGACGGAGGTCGGTGCGGTCAGCAGACCGACACGACGCGTTCGGGTCGGGGTGGCCGACGCCGTGGACGGCGCGGGCGAGGTGGTGGACGAATCGGACACGGACGCTCCCGTTACGTGAGACCCACGATCTGGCCGAAAGGCGAGACTAGTTCGCTCCGGACCGTGCTCTCACGATGTGGTCACGCGTGCGGTGACGTCCGCGGCACCCGCCGTGGTCGCGGCGCGGGCACCCCGGCGACCGCGCGCCGCAGCGCCTCCACGAGCGCGGTGGGCTCGGTCACGACCGCGGCCACGTAGGCGTCGGGCCGGACCAACCACAGTTCGCCCGGACGCATGCCCAGCGCCCGGGCGATGCCGCCGTCGTGGTCGGCCTCGGAGAGCCGCAGCACACGCACCGGCCACGGCACCGTCGACACGTCGGGCGGCTCGGCCCCCGGGGCGGCGAGCACGCAGAACCCGTCGCGCAGCAGTTCGCGCAGCCGCGAGGACTCCCCCAGAGGAACATCGGGGGTGAGGATGCCCGGCCCCGGCGGGGGCACCGTGCCTCGCGGTGGGCGGCCCGCGAACGGCCGGGTCGGGTCGGGCGTGGTGAGAGGCGAGCGCACGTACCAGAACGGTTCGGAGAACCGCCCGGAGTCCACCTGCGCCCGCAGGGCGGGGTCGGTGGCCGCCCCGGTCAACACCGACTCGCGCCGCGCCCGCTGGTCGTCGTCGTGCGGGACGAGGAAGTCCATCGTGGCGGTGGTGACGTCGAGGTTCTCGACGGCCGCCGCGTGCCGCTCGGCGTGGTAGGTGTCGAGCAGTGCCTCGCCCGCCCAGCCCCGCAGCACGTACGCGAGCTTCCAGGCGGCGTTCTCCGCGTCGCCCACGCCCGAGTTCAGCCCGCGCGCGCCGAACGGCGACATCAGGTGAGCGCAGTCACCGGCCAGCAGGACCCGGCCCACGCGCAGCCGGTCGGCCACCCGCGAGTGGAACCGGTACACCGACTTCCAGACGATCTCGTAGTCCGCGTCCCCCACGATCGCCCGGATGCGCCTGTCGAGCGCACCGCTGCGCACCTCCTCGGCGAGGTCGTAGTCGCCGGGCACCTGCCAGTCGATGCGGAAGAGGGAGTCCGGACACGGGTGGATGAGGACCTGCCGACCGGGGTTCCACACCGGGTCGAACCAGAAGCGGCGTTCCCGGGCCCAGCCGGGGAGGTCGGCGCGGATGTCGCAGATGAGGAACCGGTCGTCGAACGAGTGCCCCTCGAACGCGACACCCAGCGTGCGGTGCAGGTCCTCGCAGTGCGCGCCCGTGCACGCGACCGCGTAGTCGGCGGCGACGCGCTCGCCCGTGTCGGTGCCGAGCCGGACACCGGTGTCGTCCTGCTCGACGTCCACGACGCGGTGACCCCACCGCACGTCGATCAGCGGCTGCGCCGCGATCCGCTCGTCCAAAATTTCCTCGACGCGCGCCTGCGAGATGTTGACGAACGGAGGGAACACGGATGTGCCCGCATCGTCGAGGGTGAGGGCGAACAGCTCGGTGTCGCGGTGGAACGTCCGCGCGGTCGCCCACGTCACGCCTTCGGCCGCGATGCGACGCCCGGCGCCCACCGACTCCCACACGTCGAGGACGTCGCGCTGCTGGCAGATGGCCTTGGACCCGACCTTGTCCCGGGCGGGTCGCCCGTCCAGCAACACGACGGGCACACCTCGGCGCGCGAGCAGCAGCGCCGTCGTCTGCCCCACCGGTCCGTTGCCGATCACCGCCACGCTGCGGTCTCGCACGGGTCATCGCCTCCGTCGGCTCAGTCCTGCAGCAGGGCCCACACCTCACGGTCGCGTTCGGCCGTCCAGATCACCGGCCGTTCGATCCCGGACAGCTCGTCCCAGAGCCGGGACACGTCGAAGGGCAGGCAGTGCTCGAAGATCGGCCACCGGCCGTAGCGCGGGGCCAGCGCCGCACGCGTGCGTTCGAACGCTTCCTTCAGGGTGCCGCCGCCGTGGTGCACCGCGCCAACCTCGCGGATCATGATCCGCAGGAAGTCGCGGGTCTGCTCGACGGCGGCGTCGACGGCGTCCCTGCCGTGACTCACCGCGCCCCGGCCTCCGACCAGGGCCTCCGCACCGAACGCCTTGATCCGGTCCAGCGTCGAGGACGCCCAGTCGCGATGGAAGGCGTCGCCCGTGTACAGCGCGGCCTCGGCCTCCACCAGATCGCCCGCGAACAGGATGCGGTGCTTCGGCAACCACGCGACGATGTCGCCCTCGGTGTGCCCGCGACCGCAGTGCTGCAGCACGAGATCACCCCGGTCGCCGCCGAGGTCGATCGTGAGGCGGTCGGAGAAGGTCAGCGTCGGCCAGGTCAGCCCCGGCACCGTGTCCGCGGCCTTGGCCAGCCGCGGCATCCGCGCGAACTCGCTCTCCCAGTCCTCCAGTCCGCGCTCGGCCACCAGCGCCCGGGTGTTCTCGTGGGCGACGATCACCTCGGCATCGAAGGCCGCCGCGCCGAGTACCCGCACCGCGTGGTAGTGCGACAACACCAGGTAGCGCACGGGTTTGTCGGTGTGTTCCCGGAGCTTCGCGAGCCACTCGCGGGCGGCCACCGGGGTGGCCATGGCCTCGAAGCAGACGAGGAAGTCCTCGCCCTCGATCGCGCCGACGTTGGGGTCGCCCTCAGCGGTGAGCGCGTAGACGCCGTCGGCCAACACCTCCAGCGTCTGTTCCTTGTCGTCCAGATCCGCGGACGAGGCGAACGCCTTCCGGCCCACGACGCCACCTCCGATGGTTAACGTCTTGATCATTCGGTTGTCGAGACTAGATCGCGAACCGGCGGAACGGAAGACCGCGCCCGGGTCGGTTTCGGGGGCTGACGCACGGCGCGGCGTGTGCCTAGTATCTGCCCACTTGTTCCGTCCCCCCGAACGGAGTTCCCATGGCCGCTTCGACATCGGCGTCCGACCGGCCACCACTGTCGACTGAGGAACGCCGAGTGCTGCTCAGCACGCTTGCCGGCACGTCGATCGAGTGGTACGACTTCTTCATCTACGCCCAGGCCGCCAGCCTGGTCCTGGCTCCTCTCTTCTTCGCCCCCGTCAGCGACGACTCCCCCGGCCTCGCCACGGTGCTGTCACTGGCCACCATCGGCATCAGCTTCCTGTTCCGCCCCCTCGGTGCGATCGTCGCCGGCCGGTTCGGCGACCGGTTGGGGCGCAAGAAGATGCTGGTGTTCACCCTCGTGACGATGGGGGCTGCCACCGCGCTCATCGGGCTGCTGCCCACGTACGGCGACATCGGCGTCGCCGCCCCCGTGGCGCTGATGCTGTTGCGGATCGTGCAGGGCTTCTCCGCGGGCGGCGAGTGGGGCGGTGCGGCCCTGATGTCGGTGGAGCACGCCCCGGTGCACCGACGTGGCCTCTTCGGCGCGTACCCGCAGATCGGTGTCCCGATCGGGCTGATCCTCGCCACGGGCGTGCTGTGGCTGATGACGACGGTGACGACCCCGGAGCAGTTCGAGGCGTGGGGTTGGCGCGTGCCGTTCCTGCTGTCCGTGCTGCTAGTGGCGATCGGCTACCTCATCCGCCGCGCGGTCGAGGAAAGCCCGGTGTTCAAGGAGATGCTCGCACGCAAGCAGGAGTCCTCGGCACCACTGCGGGACCTGTTCCGCCGCAACGCGAAGGAGGTTCTGCTCACGGCGCTGGTTTTCGTCGCCAACAACGCCGCCGGCTACCTCGTCATCGCCTACTTCATCTCCTACGGCACGGCCGTGTTGGGACTACCCAGGCCGTCGGTCCTCCTCGCCACGGTGTTCGCGTCGGTCGGCTGGCTGGTGTTCACGCTCTACGGAGGGGCACTGTCCGACCGCATCGGTCGCGTGAGGACGTTCCAGATCGGCTACGCGTGGGTGTTCGTGTGGATGGTGCCGATGTTCCTGCTCATCGACCTCGGCAACATCGTCGTGTTCAGCTTGGCGATCTTCGTCCTCACCATCGGCCTCGGCTTGTCGTACGGACCGATGTCGGCGCTGTACGCGGAGCTGTTCCCCGTGTCGGTGCGGTACTCGGGAGTGTCGATCGGTTACGCGCTCGGCGCGATCCTCGGTGGGGCGTTCGCCCCGACCATCGCGGAACTGCTGATGCAGAACACCGGCTGGTCCGGTTCGGTCGGCGTCTACATCATGGTGCTGTGCGTGGTGTCGTTCGGCGGGGCCACCGCGATCAAGGAACCGAAGGGGGCGGACCTGGGCGTCGCGCACCGCTCGTGACGAGGTGAGGGTTGGCCCGGCCCGCGCCGGGCAAACCTGATCGCATGGACACGGCCCTCATCCTCGACGTGGACGGAACGCTGGTCGACACGACCTACCATCACGCTCTCGCGTGGTATCGCGCCTTCCGGGAGGTCGGGGTGGCCGTGCCCGTGTGGCGTCTGCACCGGGCCATCGGCATGGGCGGGGACCAGCTCGTCGCCGCAGTCGCCGGTGACGAGGTCGAGCGGTCCCACGGCGACCGCGTCCGCGAACTGTGGAAGGCGGAGGCCGACCGGCTGATGCCCGAGATCCGCCCCTTCGACGGCGCCGTCGAGCTACTCGACGCCGCCGGGGCCGAGGGATTTCGGGTCGTGCTCGCGAGCTCCGGCAAGCCCGACCACGTCGACCACTATCTCGACCTCATCGGTGGCCGGGAGCGCGCGAGCGCGTGGACGAGCTCCGCCGACGTGTCGGCGACCAAGCCGCATCCCGAGTTGCTGGAAGCCGCCTGGGAACGAGCCGGGACCACGCACGCGCTCGCGGTCGGCGACTCGGTGTGGGACTGCGACGCGGCGGGCAAGCTCGGTATTCCCGCGGTGGGCGTGCGCACCGGCGGGTTCGGGGTCGACGAACTCACCGAGCACGGCGCCCGCGCGGTGTACGAGGACCTGCACGAACTACGGCGGGATCTCGGCAGGTTGGCCCGACTCGCCGCCGAGGCCCGTCCGAACCGGACGTGAGCGGCCGGTAGCGCGGCATCTGCGTCCACAGTGGAGCGAATCGGAAGCTGTCAGGCCGCGGGGAGTCCGATGTCGACCAACCACTGGATGCCGAATCGGTCGACGCACATGCCGAACTCGTCGCCCCACATCTGCTTCTCCAACGGGACGAGAACGGTCGCGCCCTCCGCGAGCTTCGACCAGTACCCGCGCAGGGTCTCGAGGTCGTCGCCGCTGACGCTGACACTGACGTTGGTGCCCGGCGTGTAGCTCTCCCCCGACGACACGTCGGCGCCCATGAGGGTGAAGCCTCTGTCGGTCTCGAGCTCGGCGTGCATGACCTTGTCGGCGTCCGGGGAGTCATCCGCACCGTACTGGCCGAACGTGTTCACGGTGAGGTCACCGCCGAACACGCTCTGGTAGAACTCCATCGCCTCGCGGGCGTTGCCGGAGAAGTTGAGATACGGGTTGAGCCGGGACACCATCGCGCGCTCCTTCCCAGATGGTCTCTCATCGAGACTAGAACCGAGCGCGGGCGCCCGCAGAGCTTCCGGCGCCAGGTGATCGAGGCGCCGCCGCCCGGCTCACGCCGGATCGGCCGGCCGGGTCGCCGCGATGACCTTGCCGAGCATCCCGTGCAGCTCCTCCAGTTCGCGGACCTCCATCCCCAGTCGCTCGACGACCTGGTACGGGATCTTCTCCGCCTCGGCACGCAACGCTCGACCGGCCTCGGTCAGGTCGACGGACAGCGAGCGTTCGTCCGCGCGGTCACGCCGTCGGCTGACGTACCCCAGCGCTTCGAGCCGCTTCAGCAGCGGCGACAGCGTCGCGGGCTCCGCGCACAGGAGCTCGCTGAGCGACTTCATGCTCCTCGGCGCGTGCTCCCACAACGCCAGCAACACCAGGTACTGCGGGTGCGTCAGCCCGTACGGCTTGAGCAGCGGACGGTACAACCCGATGACGCTGCGGGAGGCGACCGAGAGCGCGAAACACACCTGCCGGTCGAGCGCCAGCGGATCCTCTCCCAGGTCGATCTGCATCACACCATCCTAACTTCGGCAGGATCTTGACCAGCATGAACACGAGCGCCGTGGGACAGACGGGGGACACGTCCCTGCGGGTGCCTCGGGACCGGTGTCCCACGGCGGGTGAATCGCACTGTATGCGAATGCAAAAGAGGAGGTGCGGATGCGGCCGCGACGGCGCCGTGATCAAAAAGGTCCGTTTTGTGACCGTTTCGCAAAGTCCCGATTGCGACGAAACCGGCACCGGCGCCGATGAACCGAACGAGCCCGCCAGAGATGCCGGGTCCGGCGACACCGAACCCATGACCGACATAGATGCCCACGGGCAAGGAGACCTCGCATGAGCCACCACCGACTCACCGGCCGGGAAGCCGGTTCGCCGACTCCGCTGCCGTCGAGGTCGCGTGAGCGGGCAGTGATCGCGCTCCAGCAGCAGCAATGGACGACCGCGAACAACACGGAGCACGGATGGCTGTCGCCCGCCGACGATCAGGACACGGTGTCGATCCCGTGCACACCCGGCGATCACCGCACCTGTGGGAGCAAGCGGCATGACCTCCGGCGCTCAGGTGTGCAGTGCTGAGGCAGCCGTGGCGGTTCACGGCGGTGCAGGGCCCGATCCCGGTGTTCGACCTGCGCCGCCGCTGCCCCAAATGCCAGTGCCGGTGGGTGCGCACCAGATGGGTGCGCATCCCGAAAGACATCACCACACCCGACGACACGCAGCTGGTGCGTGAGTACCTCGCCCGCATCTGTTGGCGCTGCCGTTACTGGTGGCCCGAGAGACCTTCGATCGACGACGGACTTGAGGGCAGTGCCTGGTGACCGGACGTCGGCCGCCCTCGGGCCGAACGTGGGACGGACCCGGATGGCCGGTCACTACGATCGGACCCGCGGGAACGTGCGGTCTGCGGGCGTCGGCCCCGATCCGCTCCCCACCGGGGTTTCCGCAGGTGGGGATCCGGCGAACCGGACACCATCCCAATCACTTAGTGCACTAAATGTTAGGGTGCTGACATGGCAGGTCAGCTTCGCCGTCCCAGCCCGCATCTGTGGTTGTGGTACGCCCTCGGCGGGCGACTCCCCGACCGGTACCGGGAATGGGTGCTGCACGACGTCACGAGCAAGACCTGGCTCTGGCGGCACGGAGCGCGCACGACCTTCCTCGTCGGCCCACTGAGCGCCCTGTGGCTCCTCCTGCCCGGCCCGCTCTGGCTGCGCCTCTGCCTCGTCCTCCTGGCAGTACTCGTGGGCTACTTCTACTCGTTCGCCTTCGCCGAGGAGAACGTCGAGCATCGCCTCACCAAGCACGGCTACAGCTACGGCGCGGGCAGGCGACTGCGTGCCGCCGCCAGGGCCGAGGCCGAGGCCGACGTCCGGGAACGCTACCTCGCCCGCTACCGCCAGTCGGAGTGAACGCGCGTTCGACGCTTGCGTGAACGGCACCGTCCGAATCACGATTCACGCTGCGAATTCAGTCGTTCACGATTTCCGCGGCCCGCACTCTCGGCGCTCGTCGAAAGCGAACGGGAACACAGCGGCGCTGTGACGACGACCATTGTGATCACAGGTCGGTAACGTGCCTTGTCCTCGGGTGATCGAATGTCGCTGAACGAGGAGAGACTGAACAGTCTCAAGCAGCTGGAATCGGAGCTGCGGGCGGACGATCCGCGACTCGACCGCTCACTACGCCGCATGGTGGGTTCCGGGGCGGTGGCATCGCGCTCGCCACCGCCCCGGAACCCGTCGACTCAGGCCTGGTTACCCGCCTCGGTGAGCAGGATCTCCACCGCCTCGTCGTTGCGCTGCGTCTCGGGCTCGATGCGCTCGTCGGGCGGGTAGAACCCGTCCAGACCACCACCACCGGCCGGGTACATCTCGAAGGTCAGACTGAGGATGCCGTGCTCGGCCCACATCCAGTCGTTGATCGAGCCGTCGGTGATGTAGAGGTCGCTGGACTGCTGCGGCGTGTAGCCGTTGCTCGCCGCGAGTGCCTCGCCGACCTCCTGGAAACGCTTCGCCTCCTCGGGCGACATCGTGTCGTTCGAGTCGTCGTAGGTGTAGCCGTAGGGCCAGAGCACCAGCTCGGAGTAGGAGTGGAAGTCGATGTGCGCCGTGATCTGCTGGGCGCCACCGACGACCCGGGAGTCGACGAACGACGCGACGGCCGTCGTCTCGGGCGCCGAGAACGCCGACGGGCCCCGGTAGGTCTCGCTCGACGGCGATCCGCTGGAGCCGCCGCAGCAACCCCACTCATAGCCCCAGTTGCGGTTGAGGTCGGTGCCGCTGTCCTGCCGGTTCTTGCGCCAGCCCTTGTAGCGGCCGCCCTCGATGTCGTACTCCGCGCCGTCCGGGTTGACCGTCGGGATCACGTAGATCTCGCGGCTGTCGACCAGCTCGGTGACCGTCGGGTCGCTGCCGTACTCGTCGGTGAAGCGTTCGACGATGCGCAGGCACATCTCCGTGGTCAGGTGCTCCCGGGCGTGCTGGTTGCACGTGAACAGCACTTCGGGCTCGTCCTCGTCCTGCGCCACGTTGTCGCTGATCTTGATCAGGTGCAGCGCGCGCCCCTCGTGCGAGTCGCCCACGCTCGACAGCGAGGCGATGTCGCCGTGGTCGGCCACCGCCTGCTCCAGCACCTCGGTGAGCTCGCCGTAGGTGTGGTAGCCCTCGTCCCCGGCGGGGAACTCGTCGGCCGCAGCGCGGACACCCGGGCTGCGCTCGACCAGCAACTCGTCGACGTCGCCGACCTTCTCGACGTCGAGTCCCCGACCGCGCAACGCCTGCGCCTGCGCGGGCTCCGCGGCGAAGGTCAGGGTGCCGTCGTGCGTCCCCCACACGTCGACACCGGCCTGCGCGATGGTGGTCCGTTCGGCGCTGTCCGTCCCGCGCACCTCGTACAGACCACGACCGGACTCGTGTGGCGCCGCGCCCGCCGGCACGGCCGTGGCGAGTAGTAGCAGTCCCGCTGCTGCGGTGATTCCCCGACGTAGTGTGCCCATGCAGTGAGGCTGGCGGAGGCGGCCGGCGGGCGGCAACCCTCGAAAGTCGGAACCGGATTCGCCGCGGGGCCGCCACCGTGGGGGGACGGCCCCTGGCTCCGGTGTCCTGTGAGGACACCTCCGACGAGCGGTCAGCCGACGAGCGCGCGCCAGGTGATCGGGCCCGCGACGCCGTCCACGGTCAACCGGTTCGTGCTCTGGAAGTTGCGGACGGCGGTGTTGGTGACGGAGCCGAAGTCACCGTCGACCAGCAGCCCCGCACTGCGCTTGTTCAACGCGGTCTGCAGGCCCTTCACGTGGTTGCCGCCGGCCCCTCGCTGCAGGGAGTAGACGAGCTTGGGCCACGTCTTCGGCCCCACCTGGCCATCGGCGACCAGGCCGCTCGCGCTCTGGAAGCGCTTCACGGCGTTCGTGCTGGTCGGCCCGAGCCACCCGTCGACCTCGAGGCCGTATCCGCGCTGGTTGAGCAGGTGCTGGATGGCCCGCACCCGCTGGCCGCTCGCGCCGGAGTCCAGCGCAGGCCATCCACCGCCGAGGTCGACGCCTCGCCCGGACATGAACGTCACCGGGTTGACCACCCTGCCCAAGCTCCCGTTGTGGGTCTCGAAGTGCAGGTGGGGGCCGGTGACGTTACCCGTGGCCCCCATGTCGCCGATGCGCTGCCCGGCCGACACTTTCTGGTTCAGGGACACCCGGTAGGCGTTGAGATGTCCGTAGTAGGTGTAGAGGCCGCTGCCGTGCGAGAGGACGATGCCGTTGCCGGTGCGGCCCGTGAGCCCACCGCCCCACTGCCGCCGGATCACCGTTCCCGCCGCGGCCGCGTACACGCCGGTGCCGGTGGAGTTCGTGACGTCCTGCCCAGCGTGGGAGACGCCGCCACGCGGGGCCCCGAAGTGGCCGCCGTTCGGGAAGTACCCGAGCGCGGGGTTGCACCACTTCCCGTTCTTCGCCGTCGCGGCCTGCGCGGCGGGAAGTCCGACGCCCAGCACGCCGAGCCCGAGTCCGAGCCCCGTGCCCACCAGCAGCGCACGCCTGGACACCCCGCCGCCACGCTGCTCCGGGTCGTTCAGGTCCACGCCCTCGCACGACTCACACATCCGTCCCACCCCAGTCCGTCTTGCCCGAATCCCGATGTCGGGTCCGGAGTGTACGAAGCTGGGCGGCGTCAACAGCAGGTCAACGGCAGAGATTTGCCGACACCCTTGACCCGGTGCGAGAAGGGCGGACAATGGCGGCGCGCGAGATCACGCGTCGCGGCGCACCCGCACCACGCTGTCGGGGCGCCGGCCGGGCCTGCCCTCGGGGTCGGGCAGTTCGGTCTCGACGACCTCGGCGACGTCCACGGTCCAGCCGTCAGGCAGCTCCAACGCGTCCACGACCTCGCGCACGGTCGGGAACCGGTGGTCGAACGGCGGCGACTCCACCCACGACGGCCATCCGGCGTGGCTGCCGATGAGCAAGATCCCTCCCGGCGCGACCGCGGACAGCGCCCGCCGCAGCACGGTCTCCCGCTCGCCCTCCTCGGCGACGGGCGAGTGCAGGAACTGCGCGGAAACCAGGTCGAACGTGCCCTCCGGCAGGGACGTGGCGAGATCGTGCCGCTGCCAGTCGATGGCGTCGGCGACCCCGGCGTCCTTCGCGTGCGCGGCACCGCGCCGCAACGCCACGTCCGACACGTCCACGGCCGTGACGCGCCATCCCCGTTGCGCGAGCCAGATGGCGTCGCCGCCTTCGCCGCAGCCGAGGTCGAGGACGGTGCCGGGCGGGAGGTCGGCCACCTGCCGCACGAGCAGGGCGTTGGGCTTGCCGCTCCATACCGTGTCCTTCTCGGCGTAGAAGTCGTCCCAGAACTGGGCGGTGGAGCGCGTGTCCTGATCGGGATCCGACTCGTGTCGGTGCGTCGATGTCATGCCTCCAGGGTGGGACCTCCTCGCCAATCCTGGCCAGTTTTGTTGCCGGTCCAGCAAAGTGCTGCGTCAACGGCGCACGGGGAGGTCGAGAAGTCGCAGGAACGCTTCGGCGGCGGGCCGGGGATCGGAGCGGCTCCACACCAGGTACTCGACCCGCTGCGGGGCATCGCTCACCGGAATCGTCGCGACACCGCTCAGCCCGGGAACGAACGCCGACGGCAGCATCGCCACGCCGAGGCGCTGCTGCACGAGCCGCACCATGATGTCGACCGCACCGACCTCGAGCGCGACCTCACGGTCGACACCCGCGGCCTCGAAGGCCAGATCGGACTGCGCACGCCCCGCCGATCCGAGCGGGAAGTCGACGAAGACCTCCGACGCGAGCGTGCTCAGTGCGACCTCGTTCGCTCCGGCCAGCGGGTGGTCGGGAGCCACCACCGCGACGTGCCGGTCACGAACGAACTCGTGTACGCGGACGCCCCGCGGTTCGACCGTGGCCGGAAGCCCGAGGAACGCGAGGTCGAGCTCGCCGCGCTTCACCTGTTCGACGAGTTCGCGACTGCTTCCCACCCGCAGAACGACGTGGACCTGCGGATGGCGCAGGCGGAACTCCCGCAGGACCGACGGCAGGTCGACGGCCGCGACCGTGGGGATCACCCCCAGTCTGAGTCGCCCACGCACCTCGCCGAGCGCCGCGGCGACGTCGGCGACCGCGCGTTCGGCGGCTTCCAGGCACTGCCTCGCCGCCGGCAGGAACGCCTCGCCCGCGGCGGTGAGCTGAACTCGACGACTGGTCCGGTCGAACAACCGGGCACCCAGTTCCCGCTCCAGGCGCGCGATCTGGTGACTCAACGCCGACTGGACGACCAGACACCGCTCGGCGGCTCTGGTGAAACTCTTCGTCTCGGCCACGGCCAGTACGTAACGCAGCTGCTGCAACTCCACCGATCCATGATCGGTCATCATCGATGGGATGAAAATCATGTGTTGGACTCATTGATCGGCCCGGCGAAGACTGGCCGTCATGACGACCCGCTCACCGTCGAACGCGGCCACCGCTCAGGCCGGCCGCCTTCTGGCCACGGCGCTCGCGCCCGCGGTGTGGGGCACGACCTACGTCGTGACCACCGAACTGTTGCCCGCCGGTCATCCGCTCTTCGCCGCGCTCCTGCGCGCCCTGCCCGCCGGGCTCCTCGGGATCGCGCTGACCCGCGCCCTCCCGCGCGGCGTGTGGCGGGCGCGCGTGGCGGTGCTCGGCGTCCTGAACATCGGCCTGTTCTTCCCACTGCTCTTCGTCGCGGCCGAGCGGCTGCCCGGCGGCGTGGCCGCCACGCTGGCCGCGACCCAACCGGTCGTCGTCGTGGGCCTGGCCGTGCTGCTGCTGCGGGAACGCCCGTCCGCGTGGCGGTGCACGTGGGCGATCGCCGGTGTCCTCGGCGTGGCGTTGGTGGTGTTGCGCCCTGCCTCGGTGGCGTTCGACCTCGTCGGAGTGCTCGCGGCGCTGGGCAGCGCCGTCAGCATGGCGTTCGGCGTCATCCTCACCAAACGGTGGGGGCGGCCGGACGGCGTCGGACCCACCGCGTTCGCCTCGTGGCTGCTCACCTCCGGTGGTCTGTTCCTCCTCCCGCTCACCCTCCTCGTCGAAGGCACACCGCCGACCGTCGACGGCCCCGCCGTGCTCGGTTACCTGTGGTTGGGCCTGATCGGCGGACTTCTCGCCTACGTGCTGTGGTTCCGCGGACTCGCCACCCTGCCCGTCACCTCGGTCGCGCTGCTGAGCCCGCTCTCCCCGACCGTCGCCGCGCTGCTCGGCGTCCTGGTGCTCGGCCAGACGTTGGGACCGGTCCAGCTCGCGGGCTTCGCCCTCTCCCTCGTGGCCGTCACCGCCGGGCAGTGGACGCCACGCCCCCGCGCCGTCCCCAGCCGGAATCCGAAGGAAAGGATCGATTCGTGAAACTGCTCGTCATCGGCGCCACCGGCATGGCCGGCTCGCGGGTGGTCGGCGAGGCGCTCGCCCGTGGCCACGAGGTCACCGCCGTCTCCCGCAACGGCGGCTCCATGCCGCCCTCGGTCACGGCCGTGCGCGCGGACGTCACCGACGTCGGCCGCATGACCTCGCTCTTCGCCGCCGCCGACACGGTCGTGTGCGCCATCAGGCCACGGCGAGGTGAGGAGCCGTCGGCGACGACGACGGCGCTGCTCGATGTCGCGGCCACGACTCGCACGCGCGTCGTCGTGGTGGGCGGAACGGGTCCCTTGCGCAGTCCGGGCCGCGGCGACCTGCTCGTCGTCGACGATCCGCGCTACGTCGCACCCGAGTGGCGCGCCGCGGCCGTCACGAGTGTCGAGCAGTTCCGGCTCTGCCAGGCCCATCCCGCCGACTGCGTCTACGTGAGCCCCGCGGCCCTGCTGGAGCCCGGTGTCCGTACCGGGCATTACCGCCGCGGCACGGACACCCTCGTCGTCGCCCCGGACGGGACGTCGCGGATCTCCGCGGAGGACCTGGCGGCGGCCGTACTCGACGAGATCGAGCAGGCGGGCGGCCGGCGGCACATCGCCGTCGGCTACTAGGGCCGGCGTCGAGCGGGTGCTGTGGGTGCGGTGGCCGGTCGTCGCCGACGACGGGGCGAAGGCCAGCGAAGGTGAAGGTCACTGCCCACGGCAGTGATAAGACGTCGCTGCCGACCGGCCGCTCGGGCTAGGCTCTGCGCGGGGGAGTCACGCGTCGCGACATCGGTGTCCGCTTTCGGCGACTCCACCACATCCGCTGCGAACTCACGTGCGACGAGGTTGCCCCATTCATGATCGAGAATTCCCCCGCCGAACACTCCGCATCCGACCGCGGCTCCGGCCAAGCGCGCAGTGGCACGCTGATCGCGGTCCTCGTCGCGTCGGCGTTCGTCATGATCCTGAACGAGACGATCCTCAGCGTCGCGCTGCGGGATCTGACCGTGGAACTCGGGGTCGCGACCACCACGGTGCAGTGGTTGACCAGCGGATTCCTGCTGACCATGGCCGTCGTCATCCCGACCACCGGTTTCCTGCTGGAGCGGTTCACGCCACGGCAGATCTTCCTCGCGTCGCTGACCTTGTTCAGCACGGGCACGCTGCTGTGCGCCCTGGCACCCGGTTTCGGCCTCCTGCTCGTCGGCAGGATCGTGCAGGCGTGCGGCACCGCCGTGATGGTGCCCCTGCTGATGACCTCGGTGCTTCGCCTCATCCCGCCGGAACGGCGGGGCTCGATGATGGGCACGATCACGATCGTCATCGCCGTCGCGCCCGCCGTGGGTCCCACCATCGGCGGCGCCCTGCTGTCCTCGATGGGCTGGCGGTGGATGTTCGTCCTCGTCCTCCCGCTGGCGCTGATCGCGCTGGCCGTGGGCTGGAAGTGGTTCCACCTGCACAGTCCCACCCGCGCCGTTCCGCTCGACCTGGTGTCGGTGCTGCTGTCCGCGTTCGGGTTCGGCGGCCTGCTCTACGGCCTCGCCTCCATCGGGTCGCCGGCCGAGGCAGCCGTCGTCCCGCCGTGGGTGGCCATCGCGATCGGGGTGCTGGCACTGGCCGCGTTCACGCTGCGGCAGCTCGCCCTGCAACGCGCCGACCGTGCGCTGCTCGACCTGCGCCCCTTCACACACCGCAGCTTCGTGGTGGGCGTGGTGCTGTCCGGACTGCTCTTCATCTGCCTGCTGGGCGTCGGCTCGATCATGTTGCCGCTCTACCTGCAAACGGTGCTCGGCACGAGCACGTTCGTCAGTGGACTCGCGGTGCTGCCCGGCGGTCTGATCCTCGGCCTGCTCGGCCGCCCCGTGGGCGCCCTGTACGACCGGCTCGGGCCGCGGCCCCTGGTCGTCCCGGGCGCTCTGGCGATGGCGACGGCGCTGTGGTCGTTCACCGCGCTCGGGCCGACGTCGCCGCTGGAACTGGTGATCGCCATCCACGTCGTGCTCATGGTCGGGCTGTCGTTGATGATGACGCCGCTGATGACCGAGTCGCTGGGTGTGCTGCCCGACCACCTGCACTCCCACGGCAGCGCGATCCTGTCGACCCTGCAGCAGGTCGCGGGTGCGCTCGGCACGGCCGTCTTCGTCACCGTGGCCGCACTCGGCAGCGCCGCCGACGCCGTGAGCCCGGACGCCGACGGGCTCCACGCGGCGTTCGTCACCGCCGGCTGCATCGCGGTGGTCGTGGTGCTCACGTCGCTGTTCGTCCGTCGCGCAGCGTCGGTCGGACCCGGCGGTCAGGCGAGCGCGGAGCTGGAGCACGACACGGCGCCCTGAGCCGGGGGCGCGCGTGACCTCACCGCACCGGATCACCTCACCGGTGCCACGCGCTCACCCCGAGCGTGCCCGTGGTGCCCAGGTCGATGTGCAGGCCGTTCGGGAACCGGTCGTCCAGCTCCACGGGCTGCCACGGCTCGCCCCGCGCGGGTGCGATCGACACCGTGTGACCGACCGCCTGCGCGCCGCCGCTGGTGTCGGTGTTGCGCCACACGATGCTCGCCCCGGCCACCTCGCCGGTCTCCAACGTCAGCGGTTCGGGCGCCACCTCGAAGCTCTCGATCGTCGCGATCCCCTCCGCACCGTGCTGGACCCGGACGTCGAGCTGCTCGCCCTCGGGCCCCAGCACCCGTAGCGACGGGTAGCCGTCGAGGTGGTACGGCGCGTCGCCGCAGTTGGTGAGTTCGAGCCCGATCACCCGCAGGCCCATCGCCGCCTCCTCCAGCCCCACGGAGGCACGCACGCCGCTGTCCGGGCAGGTCGGCTCCACAGGCGGCTCCGACGAGGTCGGCGACGGCGGAGGCGGTCCCGGCTCGGGGGTGCAGGCGGCCAGTACGAGCGCCAGACAAGCGAGCAGCAAGCGACGTTCCACCCGCTGATTGTGCCGAGGACGGGCTAGTCTTGATCATCTGGGTGGTCGAGTCCGGCCGCATCGGGGAACTGGGGAGGGAGTCCGGGTGGCAACGTGGGGCGATCTGGTGGCCTACGTCCGCGAGAGCTACGACGTGATCCGCGACGAGCCCGACGAGATCCGCGTGCGGATCTCCTTCGACGACCGGCGGGCGCAGGTCGTGGTGATCGCGAGAGAACTGCTCGACCGCAAGGAGGAGTGGGTCCAGATCGCGACCCCGTTCGCCCGCGCCGACGAGGTCGACCTGCACGCGGTGCTGACCGAGATCGGCGACACCATCGTGGTCGGCGGCGCCGTGCTGATGGGCGAGCACCTGGTGCTGCGCCACTCGCTGCCTCTGGTGAACCTCGACATCAACGAGTTCATCGACCCGCTCGAACTCGTCACCGGCTCCGCCGAACTGCTGGAGGAGCAGTTCACGGGCCGCGACGACTACTGAGTCGCCGCTCCGCGCGGCCGCCGGACGGACGCGGACACAGGCCGTAGGCTCCCGCCGTGGACTTGTTCACCGCACCGACGCTGTTCGTCGAGCATCCCGGCGGTTTTCGTCGCGCGCTCTGGCGTACGACCTACGACGTCTCGGTCTACGACGAGCACGACCGCGCCCTCGCCACGGTCGGCGAACGGTCCGGGCCGGGGCCGCTGTCCCTGGTGCGGGCCACCGGGTTCTCCGGTCACACGCCGTTCGACCTGCGCGTGGCGCTTCCCGACGGGCGCGAGGTCCTCGGCATCCGGAAGAGCTTCTCCGTGCGCCACACCCGGGTGTTCGTCACCGACCCCTCCGGGGTGTCGCTCGGTTCCCTGGCCCGGCAGGGCCCCTCCGACATCGTCCTGGCCGATGGCACGGGCACGCCGCTGGGGCGCCTCGGCGACCTCGCCCCGCTGCGGGTCGGTGCCCTGGCCACACGGGACGGCCGAAGGGTCCGCCGGGATGTCCTGCGACTGCACCCGGACCTCGGCTCACCGGCTCGACAGCTCGCGATCGCCGCGGCGTTGGCCTGGGACATCGTGCACAACCGGGGTACCACGAAACCGTCCGGATCCGCGTGGCCCGCCGGCTGAGCACGACGTCACCTCACCAGCCGCGGCGCAGGATCGAGCCGCCCTCCTCGTCGTCACCCTGTGCCGCACCGATGATGTCGTCGGGATCCTGTCCCTCGCGCAGCTCCTGATGGGCACGGGCGAGGTCGGGCAGCGCTGCGGCCATGGCCGCCTGCACTCCCTCGTCGTCGAGTGCGCGGCCGGAGGAGATGTCCGACCACGTGAGTTCACCCTCCTTGATCCGCGAGACCAGGTCCTTCAACTCACGAGGAGCCCGGGCGCTCTCCGCATGCCGCTCGATGGCGGCGAGGTCCTGCTCGGACAGTCCCGACGAGCGGACCTCCACCCGGTTCGCTTCCGAAGCCGCCCGGTCCACTGCGACGAGCTTCGCGTCCACGTCGGCGACCAGCGCGTCCAGCCGGTCCCGGTCGTAGAAGGTCATGGCGTGCCTCCGGTGTTTCCGGTGTTCGAGGACGGAGCGGGCGGGGACGACGGCGTGGTGGGCGTGCCGGGCGACGCGGGATAACGCCCGGTCGCGGAGTTGACGGCGCCGTTCAGCTTGTAGCCGTTCATCGCGACGCCGAAAGCGCCCGACTTGGCCGCGCTGAGCCCGTTGGCGTAGGTCTCCTGGCCCTGCTGGTAGGAGTCCAGCACGTCGAGCGCGTCGTTGACGTCCCGGATGTCCTTGATCTTCATCAGCGCGGTGCCCATGCCCACGATCCCGTCGACCATGCCCTGCACGCCCTCGATCAGCGTCTGGATCGAGATGATGATCTTGCGGATGGCGTCGACGATCTGGACGGCGTCGTAGACCATCCAGACCGCCTTGCCCCAGCCCACCACGGGAATCCACGCGGTCATGGCGGCTTCCAGGAGCTTGGTGACGAGCTTGTCGAGCAGCGACAAGGCGATACTCGTCGCCGTCCGGCACGTGTTCGCCATGCTCTTGAAGCGGTCACCGATCATGCGCGCGACCTGAGAATCGGCCTCGATGGCCAGCGCCCACATCGAGTCCATGCGGCGGGCGAAACTCGACGCGCCGTCGCCCTGCCAGTACTCGCCGAGCTGGTCGACACCCGCGTCGAGGTTGCGTCGCACCGAGTCGAGCGCCTTGGACACCTGGTCCCAGGCGTTCGCGTTGGCATCGATCTTCTCGAAATCGCCGAGCAGCGGATTGATGAGCGACTCGACGAGGTTCTCGCCGGTCACCTTCTCGTAGATCCAGTTGACGCCCTGGATCTTCCAGCCGGCCTTCTCGATGAGCTCCTTGGTGCTCTGTCGACCGGGGCGATCGTCGGCGGCCGCCGAGAGCGCGGCGGCCGGGTCCTCCACATCGGCGTAGGCGGTCACCGCGCACCTCCCAGCACCGGCGCGCCGGGCACCGTGTTGATGCCCTGCTCGATGAGACCCAGGTTCTCCCCGTTGAGCTGGTCCCGCTTCTCGTACGCCTGCGCGGCCTTCTCCAGCCCCGCCGCGTCCTTCGTCAACATCTGGTGACCGAAGTCGAGCGTCGCGCCGTAGAGGTCCGCCACCGTGGTCACCACGGGGACGAGCAGCGACAACAAGCCCGTGAAGCCGGAGGTGTCACCGCCCTTCGACACCGCGTGTTCCTTGATGGTCAGGAAGTGCTCCGCGTTGCGTTTCATGAGCTCGGCGTATCCCACGAGCTCGGCGGGCTCGACCTTGAATCCGTCCGCCACCACTCCTCCTTCGCACGGTGCATGATGCGGCGTTCGACGCAGCACCGGTGCGGTCGGTTCCAGGCGGCTCGGGGCCGGTCGGTCAACACCCGGCCCCGGCGGGGTCGAGGCTGCGGGTGTCGACGTGCACGCCGTCGAGGAGCCGTCCTCCGGAGGTCGCGACCGCGGCCAGACAGAAGCGCACCCACATGTTGAGCTGCACCTCCTTGGCCAGCCGCAGGTGCGAGTACAGCAGGTGCACGAGCCGGCCGGCGGGGCGCGCCCAGAGTTCGATCACGAACACGAGCACCCCGTCCTCGGAATCGGCGCGGAACTCCACCTGCCCGGCCTCCAGGTGACCGCGCAGCGTCACGAACCGCAACGACGTGGTGTCCCGGTGCGTGACCCGCACCGGACCGTTCCAGGGGCCCGGCATCTCCACCAGCAGCTCGTCGCCGACGTCGAGCCCTCGTCCGTTCACGCCGTCGGCCCGGATGCCGACGACCTCACGGGGAACGAAGTGTTCGAAGTCGCAGATCACGCGGTCGACGAGCTGCGCGGCGTCGAGCCGGGCGTCCGCGATCCTCACCTGGAACCGCCGGTGGAAGAACGGCCCGTGCCCGTCCGCCGCCAGCTGCGCGCGGTCGTCGACGACGTGCTCCGGTACCGGCGGGGCCCCGTCGTGCTCGTCTCCCCGGCATTCGTACCGGTGCAGTGGCGTGGTGTCCCAGAGGTACCGCCAGGTGACGAGGGTGGTGCCCCAGAGCCACCGCGACACGACGGCAGCCCCCTGACGAACTCGCTCCATCCGCGCCCTCCAGCCGTTGTCCGGGGTCGAGGACCGACGAGAATCGGGTACAGACTCCGAGTACCCGCGCCCGGCGCGCTGACACGAGTCGACGAGGAGAACGCACATGGTGGTTCGGCTACTGCACCGGACAGGACTGCGCAGCAACCACTTCCACCTGGCCTCGCTGGGCACGATCGCACTGTGTGTGGGGTTGTGGGTGCGCGCCAAGACGGTCGACCAGCAACAGCGGGGCAACGCCGAGCGGCGTGCGCTCTTCGTGGGACTCTGGCCGCCGATGATGTGGTCGATCGGTGAGTCGCTGCGGGACGTCGAGTGACCCCGCGGGGCGACTGGGTCTTCGGGCACCTCGACCCCGCACGGGCGTGGGCCGACCTCGCCGACGCCGACATCAACTACTCGGTCGACGAGGTGCGCCGTCCCGCCTGGAACATCGACACGCACCACGCCGCGCTGCCTGCGGAGAAGCCGGGGGAGCCGGAGCCGGGCGGCTCCTGGGAGGCTGCCCGCGAGTTGGTGCGGGACTACGAGTTCTCCCCGCCCGAGATCATCCGGGCCGTGTTCGACCCGGCCTCTCCCCTGCTCGGGCGCGACCTGCTGCTGGAAGCCCGGTTCCACCTGATGCACTTCTACTGCGGTGTGCGGATCACCGACGTCGTCGACGAACACCGCGCCAACGGCGACAGAGCGTGGGGCTGGGCGTACGAGACGCTGGAGGGCCACCTGGAGCGCGGCAAGGTCACCTACGAGGTGGTGAAACACCAGCACTCGGGGGAGGTCGAGTTCGTGGCGTCCAGCTACTCCCAGGACGCGCCGACGCTCGGCCGTCTCACCTCGCTGGGCTGGCGCCTCTTCGGGCGCCGCACCCAGTTGCGCTTCTACCGCCGCTGCGGTGAACGGCTGCGCGGCTTCGTGGAGGCCCGGCTGCGCGGGGAGCAGGCCCCCGCCGGGGAGGGGATGCGAGTCGGCCGGCTGGTGGTCGCTCCCACGGACGCCGCGCTCCACCGCTGGGACACCCTGGCGCTGCACCGGGTCGCCCCCGGGTGAGGCTTTTTTCACGACGACTCGCGGCACCCCCGCGTCGTCCTGTGAAATATTTCCCACGGCTACCGACACTGCTCGATCGACGTGATACCACTGTCTTTGCGAGAAGGTTTTTCACGTCGACGGAAACGGCGGGACGATCGTGGGTTCACAGGGAATCGACGGAAAGGTCGCCTTGGTCACCGGGGCGGGTCGGGGAATCGGTGCGGCGGTGGCCCGCGCACTGCGCGACAACGGGGCCGTGGTCGCGGCGGCCGACCGCTCCCCCGACGTTCGCGAGTCCTACGCGGACAGTGAAAGGATCACCGGTTTCACCACCGACGTCACGGATTCGAGGGCGGTCGCCGACCTCGTCGCCGAGGTCGAGAGCACGCTGGGGCCGATCGACGTGCTCGCCAACGTGGCGGGCGTGCTGCAGCTCGGCACCGTGGTGGAGTGCACCGACGAGGAATGGGCACGCACGTTCGACGTCAATTCGACGGGCGTTTTCACCGTGTCCCGAGAAGTCACCCGGAGAATGATTCCCCGGCGCCGCGGCTGCGTGGTCACGGTGTCGTCGAATGCGGCCGGAGTGCCGCGCAGCGGAATGGCCGCCTATGCCGCATCGAAGGCCGCCGCGACCATGTTCACGAAATGCCTCGGCCTCGAACTCGCGGAGTACGGCATCCGGTGCAACGTCGTGGCACCGGGATCGACGGACACCCCGATGCAGCGGTCGATGTGGACGGAGCAGGGCGCCGATCCGGTCGTGCGGGGCGATCTGGACAGCTACCGCGTGGGCATCCCCCTCGGCCGGATCGCCGCCCCGGAGGACATCGCCGCGGCGGTGGTGTTCCTGGCCTCCGACCAGGCGCGGCACATCACGATGCACGACCTCTACGTGGACGGGGGTGCGACCCTGCGCGCGTGAGCGCCCCGCGGCCTCGTGAGGGGTGCTCAGCGGGCAGGCGGAGCGCCCCGAGCAGGGCCATGACGCACAACGAGAGCACGCACCAGAACGTGGTGGAGAACGCGCTCGTGGGTGCCTCGACCGTGAGCCGCAGTTCGAGCAGGACCGCCACCACCGCCGTGCCGATCGCTCCGCCGACGTGGTTGAGCAAGGCGAAGGCACTCGACGCTCGCGGCAGCAGGGCCCGGTCGACGGTGCTGAAGACAAGGTTGAGCACGGGCGAGGCGATCATGGCAGTGCCGAGTCCCCGCACCAGCAGCACGCCGGCGAGCATGCCGTCCGAAAGTGCGGCGAGCTGGGTCAACGGCGCCGTCGCGACGAGGACGAGCGCGACCCCCGTGACCGCGAGCGTGCGCGGCGCGAACCGGTCGATGGTCCGGTTCACGACCAGCGAGCCGAGCACCGCGCCCAACCCCTGCGGGGCCAGCACGAGTCCGGTGTCCCACGTCGAGAGTCCGCGGCCCGCCTGCAGGTACATCGGCAGCAGGAACATCGTGCCGAACACCGACGCGGCGGCCACGAACAGAGCCAGCGCCGCCGCCCGAGTCGGAGGTGTCGCGAACAGCCGGAGATCGAGCAGAGGCACGCGGTCGCCGCGCAGTGCGTGCCGGGTGAACGCCGTGAGCAGGATCGCCCCGAGCGCGAGCGGCGGCACGGTCGACACGGCGTTCGCCCGGTCGGAGGCCAGTTCGGTGAGGCCGAGGACGAGCAGAGCCAGCCCCGGCGACAGCAGCAGCGCGCCGCGCACGTCGAACCGCGTCACGGCGTCGCGCGGCGGCACCGTCGGCACGAGTCGTCGCGCGAGCAGGATCGCGACGAGCCCGACCGGCACGTTGATCGCGAAGAGCCACGGCCAGTCGGCCACGCGCAGGATCAGACCTCCGGCGAGCGGCCCCACGACGGGCGCGAGCATCGGGACGATCCCGACGATGCTCATGATCCGCCCCATGCGCCCCGGGCCCGCGATCGCGGCCAGGAGCGCCTGCCCGGTGGGAGCCAGCAGGCCGCCTCCGAGGCCCTGCACCACCCGGAACACCACGAGCGAGCCGATCGACCAGGCGAGCGCGCACGCCGCCGAGCCGATCAGAAACACCGTCACCGCGCCCAGCCAGGTGCGGCGCAGCCCGAAACGTTCCCCGAGCCAGCCCGTCATCGGCGCCGCGGCCACCACGGCCAGCAGGTAGGCGGTGCCCGTCCACTGGACCTCGGTGATCGAGGCGTCGAAGTCCAGGCTCAGCACGCGCAGCCCGACGTTGACGATGGTCGCGTCGAGGGAGGCCATGAACGTGCCGAGGACGAGCACCGAGGCGATGCCGAGCAGCCTGCCGTCGACGCGCTCCCGGGTGTCTCCGCTCATCGGTGCCTCACCCCGCGTCCACAGAGGTCGAGCAGGGCGGTGACGTCGGCGTCGAGCACACCCGGGTCGGCCAGCGCACGCAGGGCCTCCCACAGCGTGGCGGCCAGCGCCTCGGCGTCGACCCGGGTCACCGCGCCACGACGCCACGCCACGATGCCGCGCCAGCCCTTCCCCTCCGGCATGAGGGTGACCGTCACCGGGTGGTGGGTGAACTCGCGGAACCGCGTGCCCACCACGCGCAGCCCCGGAGCGGGCTCGGCGAGGGCGTCGGGGTCCACCGGATAGTTCTCGAACACGAGGAGGCTGTCGACCAGGCGCCGCAGGCCGGTGGCGCGTTCGAGCTCGGCGAGCTCGACGGCGTGTCGGCCTTCGAGGGCCTGCTGCCGCGCCTGTACCGCGCCGAACGCCTCGGCGGCCGTTCCGGTGAGCCGCGTCCGCACGGGCACGGTGTTGGCGAGCAACCCGACGATGTGTTCCACGCCGTCCACGTCCGGGGTCCGCCCGGACACCATCGTGCCGAAACACACGTCGCGACGCCCGGACCACGCCGCCAGCACTGCCGCCCACGCGCCGTTGACGAGCGTGCCCGCGGTCAACCCGCGGGCCGCCGCGACCTCGGTCAGGCGGCGCACCAGCTCCGGCTCGACCTCGAACACGACCGGGGCGGGATGGGCCGCTCCGGTGTCGAGCGCGGCAGTGTCGCCGACGAGGTAATCCCCCTCGCCCAGGCCCGCGAGTTCGCCCTGCCAGGCGGCGAGGTCGGCGTCGCGGTCCCGCTCGGCCAGCCAGCGCAGGTACCGGGTGAACGGCACGGGCGCGGGCAGCGTCCGCGCCGGGTCGGCACCCGTGGTGCGCGCCGTGTAGGCGGCGAAGATCTCCCCGAGCATCCTCGGCGCGGACCAGCCGTCGGAGAGGACGTGGTGGCTGGTGAGCACGAGCTCCACGCGCCGCGCGTCGCGACGGACGACGGTGAGCCGGATCGGCGCTCCGGCGGCGAGGTCGAATCGCTCGGCGAAGTCGTTCGCGAGGAGCTCGTCGACTCTCCGCTCCTGCTCGTCCACATCGGATACGTCGGACAGGTCGACGTAGCGGCAGTCCGGGGCCGCGTCGGCGAGGAGCACCTGCACCGAGTCCAGCCCCGGCTCGTCGGGGAACGCGGCACCCAGGTTGGCGTGCCGGGCCACCAGGTCGGCTGCCGCCGCGTGCAGGGCCGGCACGTCCACCTCGCCGGAGTGGGCGTCGAGCGAGAACGCCGCCTGCACGGTGTACGGGTCGACCCCGCCGACCGACGCGCGCGTGTGCTCCAGCATCAGCCGCTGCAACGGGCTCAGCGGCAGCACGTCGACGACGCGATAGCGCTGTTCGAGCCGGTCCACCGCGGACTGGTCGAGGTGGGCCAGCGGGAAGTCCGACGGCGTGTGCCCTGCGCCAGCCGGCAGGTCCGGGTCGGCGGCGAGCGTCGCGAGCTGCTCGCGCAACGCCTCCCCCAGCGCGGCGATCTCGTTGTCGGTGAACAGCGCGCGCGGCCACGTGAGGCGGGCGTGCAACGTCGCGCCGTCGCCGTCGTCCCACGCCATGGCGTCCACCATGAGGCCGAAGGGCATGGGCAGGGCGTCGCCTCCGGAGCCGAACGGGGTCGCGCCGGGCGGCGCCTGCCACGGTCGTTCGGTCTGCGGCGCGGGCGGGAACTGGCCCAGGTAGTTCCAGCTCACCTGCGGCCGTGGCGCCGACAGCAGCTCGGGTTCCCCCGCGGCGGCCAGGATTCCGTGCCCCAGCCCGTCGCCGTGGGCGCGCAGCTGCTCCTTCACCGCCTTCACCGCGGCGGCGGACGTCTCCTCGGGCGCCGTGAGGTGCGCCGGGTACACGGCGGTGAACCACCCCACCGTCCGCGACAGGTCCACCTCGCCCGTCCCGTCGGGCCGGTGCGCGGGCCTGCCGTGGCTCTCGAGTGCGACGACGAGCTCCGGTGCCCGGTCGCGCCACTGTGCGACGGCGCGGAGGAACGCGGTGAGCAGGACTGCGTCCGGCGTCGTGTGGAACGCCGCGGGCAGCGTCGTCAGCAGGGTGCGCGTGAGCTCCGGAGTCAGCTGGAGCTCGTGGTGCACCGCGGTGGCCGCCGTGTCGCGCGCCGGGTCGAACGGGACGGCCGACAGCGGCTTCCCGCCGAGACCGTCGACCACCCGCTTCCAGTGCGGCGACTCCGTCCGCCGTTGGTCCGCCGCGGCACGCAGGGCCCGGGTCCAGCCGAGGAACGACGTTCCGCTCCCCGCCGTGCTCGGGCTCTCCGCACCGGAGGACACGGCGGCGTAGGCCTGGGCCAGGTCGTCGATCAGGATGCGCCAGGACACCCCGTCGACCAGCAGGTGGTGGGCGACGAGGACCAGCCTGCCGAGCTCGTCCGGCCCGCGGTCCACCCACACGGCACGCAGGAGCGGTCCGCGCCACAGGTCCAGCTCGCCGCGCGCGGCGGCGATCCGCGCGTCGACGATCTCCCGCACGTCCTCACCGGGCCGGGCGACGACGTGGGTGAGCACGTCGGCCGCCGTCACCGCGCCGGGCGCGGGGATGCGCAACACCGGCTCGTCGCCACCGTGCGCGAGGTGTGCGCGCAGGACGGCGTGGCGCGTGAGCAGACCGTCGAGCACGGCGCGCCACACCTCGGGCGAACCGCCCGCCGGGACGCAGAGCTCGGTCCACTGGCAGAAGTCCCGCGCCGCGTCCAGGCCCTGGGGCGTGTCGGCGCAGCGGCGGAGCAGGTCGAGCATCACCGGGGTGAGCGGGGCGTCCCCGGTCGCGGGGCCCGTGAGGTCGTCGGTGGTCTCGCCCTCCTCGGCGCAGCGGGCGGCGATACCGGCCAGCGTGACGCCGTCGAGCACGTCGCGGGGACGCAGCCGCAGGCCGTGCCGCCGAGCCCGCGACACCAGCTGGAGCGACACGATGCTGTCGCCGCCGATCTCCAGGAACCGGTCGTCGAGCCCGACGTCGTCGGTGCCGAGAAGCTCGCGCACGAGGCGCAGCAACACCTCCTCCGCCCGCGTTTCCGGCTCCCGTGCCGGGCGGGCCGGGCCACGCTCCGGTGCGGGCAGCGCAGCCTCGTCGAGCTTGCCGCCCGGCGTGAGCGGCAGCCGGTCCAGCGCCACGAAGGCCGTGGGAACGAGGTGGTCGGGCAACTCGGCGAGCAGGTCCTCACGCAGCCGTTCCGGGTCGAACGTCGCCTCCCCGGCGGGGATGACGTACCCGACGAGCCGGCGTTCGCGGTCGTCGCGCACCACGACGGCGCACCCGCGCACGTCCGGGTGGCTGCTGAGCGCCGACTCGATCTCGCCCAGCTCGATGCGGAACCCACGGATCTTGACCTGCCGGTCGGCCCGCCCGAGGAAGACGAGCTGCCCGTCCGGGCGCCAGGCCACCAGGTCACCGGTGCGGTACATCCGCGCGCCGGGCTGGTCGGCGAACGGGTCGGCGACGAACGCCTGCGCGGTGCGCCCGGGCAGACCCAGGTAGCCGCGGGCGAGCTTCGGCCCCCCGAGGTACAGCTCGCCGATCACGCCGACGCCCACCGGTCGCAACGCCTCGTCGAGGACGTAGGCGTGGACGTTCGGGTCGGGCCGCCCGATGGGGACGGTGCCGGACTCGCCGGGTTCGTACCGCCAGGTCACCGAGTTGATCGTGACCTCGGTCGGGCCGTAGGCGTTGAACAGCGCGCGGCGTCCCTCACCCCAGCGGCGGGCGAGTTCGGGGTCGAGCCGCTCGGCGCCGACGACGAAGAACACGTCCTCGTCCACCGTGCGGTCCTCCGGCATGGCCGCGAGGAACGACGGCAGCAGGTTCACCCCGGTGACGCGGTGCTCGGCGATGTAGTCGAGCAGCTCGTCCCCGGGCACCCGCACCTCCTCCGGTGCGACGACGAGCGTGCCTCCGGACAGCAGCGGCACCATCGTCTGCCAGAACGCCACGTCGAAACTCGTCGACGCGAAGTGGAGGTACCGGTCGTGCTCGGTGACCCCGACGACGTCCTCCTGCAATGAGACCAGGTCGGGCACACCGCGGTGCGGCACGGCGACGCCCTTCGGCTTACCGGTGGTGCCGGACGTGTAGACGACGTAGGCCAGCGAGTCCTCGGCCAGCCCCGCCCGCGCGTGCTCGGGGTCGGTGTCGCGGTTCGGATCGGCCGCGGGCATCGCCGGATCGCCGAGCACGTGCGGGTCGTCCACGCGCACCATCGGGGCGGCGGGGTCGCCCGGCACGGTGCCGCCGAGCGTCTCCAGGGCCGCGGCGTCGGTGACGAACGCCGTGGGCCGGGCGTCGCCGACCATGTAGGCGAGGCGCTCGGCCGGGTAGCTCGGGTCGAGCGGCAGGTACACCGCGCCCGCCTTCAGCACACCGAACAGGGCCACGATCATCTCGACGTCGCGCCCCAGCAGCACACCCACGGGGTCCTCCCGCCGGACTCCGGCGGCTAGCAGCGCGTGCGCGAGCCGGTTGGCCAGCCGGTCGAGCTCGGCGTAGGTGAGCCGCCGGTCGCGGCACACGACGGCCTCGGCGTCGGGCTTGCGCCGTACCCAGCGGCCGAACTCGGTCAAACACGAATCCCGTCGCCGGGTCGAGGCACCGGCGCCGAGCCGCACCATCCGCGCGGTCTCCTCCGCGTCGAGCGTCGGCACCCGCCCCACGGGGCGGTCGGCGTCCGCGACGATCTCCCGCAGCAGCGTGTGCAGCCAGCGGCCGTAGTCGCGGACGGTGTCCTCGGAGAAGGCGTGCGGCTGGTACCCGAACCCCACGGTGATCTCGTCCTCGGGGATCACGACGACCGTCAACGGGTAGTGGGTCGCGTCGGTGATGTGGACGCCGGACAGCTCCAGTCCCGGCGCCACGGGCATCGAGCCCCGGCCGGAGAACGGGAAGTTCTCCATCACGAGCATCGTGTCGAACAGCTCCTGCACGCCCACCGCGCGCTGGATGTCCGGCAGCCCGAGGTGATGGTGCTCCGTGAGGGCGACCGACTCCTCATGCACGCGGGCGAGCAGGTCGGCCACCCGCTGCCGGGGGCTGCACCGCACCCGCACCGGGATGGTGTTGCCGAGCTGACCGACCATCGACTCCACGCCGTCGACCTCGGCGGGCCGTCCGGACACGGGGCAGCCGAAGACGACGTCACGGCGCCGGGTGAGCCTGCCCAGCAGCAGGCCCCACGCCGTCTGGAACACGGTCGTCACCGTGACGCCCCGCTCGCGCGTGAACGTGCGGAGCCGGTCACTGAACGCGCGGCCGAGCTCGACTGTCACGCGTCCCGGGCGGTCCACCCTCGTCGGCGCGGTCGCCGGGGCGAGTCGCGTTCCCTCGTCGACCCCGGCGAGCGCCTCCCGCCACGCCGTCCGCGCGACGTCGCGGTCGCGCTCGGCCAGCCACT